>JANWZB010000120.1 GCA_025055035.1 Candidatus Kapaibacterium sp. | reverse complement strand
ACCGCTACAACGACCGTATGTCTTCATTTTCTCATAATCCCTCTACTCTCGAACTACGTATTGGTATTCACACAGGTAGTGTAGTTGCTGGTGTCATCGGAAAGAAAAAATTTGCCTACGACCTCTGGGGCGATACAGTAAACACCGCATCGCGTATGGAATCACAAGGAGTAAGCGGTAACATTCATGTTTCGGAAGAATTTCGCACGAGATTCCTCGAAGAACGCCTCACAATAGGAAATCGCATAGCGTATCTTTCCGCCACGACACTGTATTTTATCGAGCGTGGCAATATTACTGTGAAAGGCAAAGGCACGATGAGGACATACTTTCTTTCTTCAGCACCGAGCCACTCTGCTGTTCCCAATCTCACCCTTCTTCGCTAACATACATGTGCATATTTTCTAACGCCGTACCTGTATGCGCTCTGTGAGTATTGCTACCGGTGTACGGACTATGATAAAGTATGTGCCAGACGGTATATGCTGCACTGGTACAGGAACAAGCAGTTCTCCGACGGCATTTGCATGTTCAACCAACGTGCTTATTTCTCGCCCAAAAACATCCACAAGCACAGCTGTTACAGGGCTTGGATTAGGTAGATTGACTGTTGCATAGGCAATATCTACCACTGGATGTGGCTGTATTCTACTCAATGTTGCAGTGGTTACTGTAAGTGTCTGTGTTACATAGCGCGTCCCGCCAGCTGTCGAGGCTCGTATGCGGAACGTTCCATTCTGTATTCCTTCCACAAATACACGCGGCTGTGTAGGCGATAATGGCTGCGGGAAACCGTAGAATCGGCTTGTATCCACAGCGAATCGGAAGTATTCGATCTCTAGTGGAGTAGCTGTAGTATCACCTGCAACAGCCAAGCACGTAAATCGAACGATAACACTATCACGAACAAGCTGCCCCAAGCTACTCACTGTCCCCACAGTAACAGCAATGCGTTGGCGGTCATCGCGAGGATCGGGATTTGCTAGTACCCTTACTGTAGAAGGATTCGTTGGACTCAGGCTTAGTACTCGACGATTGAAGCGTACTATTATACTATATGACAGCGGTTGTATCTGTATTAAATTCCCCAAATCTCCTGACACAACATAGACCTCCATACGCACCGACGATCCGGGAGGCATGTGCTCTTGACCGCGTGCCGGGCGCACACCAACAGCACACACAACGTCCGTGAGTAGTGTATCGCGCACGTATGCTCGCACAGGAACAAGCACTGTGTCGTAATAGGTCGTGTCTCTGCCGTTTTGTAGCGGGTGCGTATATCGTGCGGTGTAGCGTAGCAGAGCAGAAACTATACCGGTCGTTGTTGGCAGCATACGAACAATAACCGACGACGTAGCTCCTCCGCCAATATACAGCGGCTTCTCAAGAGATTCTACACTTACACCATACGATGGGTAAAGAACTTCTGCCTTGTCAATACTCAGCCTTGTGGAGCTACCGCCACGATTCGATACAAGAGCAAGCGTCTGAGCAACACGACCGAGACGCACAGTGTCAAAATACACCGTATCTGCATAGAATGGTGTTCCTTGTCCTTGCAATGCTTTGTCGAAGCGTACTCTCACAGTATCCCCAGATGCTCGTACACATGTGATTGTTATTGTTGCAATCTTTCTTCCTGGACTGCGCGGGGCAAAAACAACACCGGGTATCGTAATTGTTTGGTCTGCATCAAGGCGCAAGAGGCGTACATCGAGAGGAATGCGGAAGCTAAACTCTGTATCATTCCCATCCACATCAAGAATCACAAGACGCTCTCTTGTTAGGTTTGTGAGGAATATCGTTTCTGCCCGTGCCTGGCCCAGTGTGACGCGCCCAAAATTGAGAGAGCTTAGGGTTATAGGCGTTCCGGTAGGTGCTGTTGTAAAACTCTGTATCGGTGACCAAGGACCTGCGACCTCGCGCCCATTCAAGGCTCGAACTCGCCAGAAATACAGCGTTGATGGCTCAAGACCTTCAATACGCCCTGTAACAATCGTTAGCGTTGTATCAGCAGATGCAACTTTTGCTGTACGTGCAAGGAAAGCAAAGTCCTGAAGCTGCGATACTTGCACTTCGTAACGCACAGCATGAGCAACACGCGTCCACTGCAGCACAGGTGCAAATGCTACAAACTGTGTTCCTTGCCGTGGGAAAACAAGGCTTGGTGCATCACGCGGTGGCAATGGTTCAATCGCATAAACACGAAGTGGTCGCGACACTAGTGTCAGGCGTTCTACGAAGCGGTTCGTTACAGCACATACGTATGTCCCTGTATCTTGCTCCTGAAACTCATCACGGCGAAAGCTAGGCGATGAGTTGGGTTCATGAAGCGCTTGCCCATCTTTGAACCATTGATACACATTCTCACGCCCTGAAACATTCATACTCAGCAGCATCGGTGCACCGATGACAATTCCCGTATCCCGTGCTACACCAATACTATCTTGGGGAACATACGTGAAATTCGATATAACGAGATTCGGCTGAATGTCGCCAAACTGTAGCTTATTTCCCTCAACAGCCAATCGTGCAATGAACGGGCTCATACGTGGAAGCCCTGTAAACTGATTCCACGAGAGCCCTACTGTACGCAATCTTGCCAGAGAACCAACTTGCTGGGGTACTACACCAGAAAACGCATTGCTATCGAGTAAGAGTGTCTCTAGAGTGTCCAAATTACCAAGAGTTTCAGGTAATGTCCCTGTCAAGAGGTTATGGCTTAGGGAGAGCACACGAAGACGCCGAAGCTTGCCAAGCGATGGCGGTATTGTCCCTACAAACCGATTATTTCGTATATCAATCATGCGTAAATGACGCAAGCCCACTAGAGCATCGAGTATCTCACCTTCGAAGCGATTATGCTCCAACATGAGTTCTTCGAGATTGACAAGTAAGCGCAACGTTGCCGGAATGCGACCTGTAAATTGATTATGTCCTAACCACAAGGAGCGCAGACTTGCAGACGTACTGAGAAATGATGATGCTTTTGCGATATTTTCCGTTGGCAACACCGCTCCGGTATTGCTTCCCACGCTGCCTAAACTAGACGGAATACTACCCGTAAGGCGATTATGCTGCAGATAGAGTGCACGAAGATTTCGAAGATTTCCTATTGCAGGTGGGAGCGTTCCAGCGAGCATATTATGTGCAAGGTCGAGTGTGTCGAGTGATTGCAGTGCTTCAACGCACGGAGGAATTTCTCCATCAATAGCGTTATGGCGCACGTTGAAAACACGGAGCGTACGCAGTGAACAGAGTGTTGGTGGAATCCTGCCATCGAGGCGGTTGCGCTCGGCGGTCAATACTCGCAGATTCTGCAACGCCACGCCAAGACTTTCAGGAAGTTTCCCCGTAAGCTCATTGCTACCAAGGCGTAGCTCCTCGAGCCTTGACAGGCGTACTATCCATGAGGGAAACTCGCCACGTATTACGTTATCTGTAAGATCCAACACTTTGAGTTCTGTAAGCTCTGTAAGAACTTCGGGCAAGCGCCCACGCAAACCGTTGGAAGGCAGACGAATCTGCGTAACTCGACCATTTTCTACTGTAATTCCTTGCCACTCTGCAAGTGGCGCGCTAGAAAGCCAGCGATTTGTACGACGATTGCTCCACGACATGCCGTCAAGACTATCATACACTACACGAAGTATCTCCCGCTCATAGTCTGCAACAGAGACCACACGAAATGGGAGTGAGGACTGCGCTATACCCCGCTCTCCCACAATCCGCACAATGCCCGATGACTCACTGCTCACAACAGCACGGATGACGGAATCTGATACAACACTAAAGCGCACAAGCGACGAACCGAATAACACAGTATGTGTACCAGTAAAGTTTCCTCCGCGCACTGTTACCGTTGCTCCAGAAACAGCAAACGGTGGAAAAATATCGGTGATAAATGGCGCTGGAATGATCGTGAGTTGTACCGTCGAGGTTGTTGTTCCTCCAAGTGTTGTAATGGTAATCGTTCCGCTACTACTCGACTCAGTCACCCTAACAAGAAGCTCGGTAGGTGAAACACTACGCACAATTTCGGCGCGTCCTCCACCGATGCGTACATCCCGTAGCCCCGTGAGAAATTGCCCACGAACCTGCACAATTGAGCCAATGGTTGCTACGCTAGGAGATACCGCGGCAATCACTGGTCGTACAGGAGCAACAATAAACTGTGCAGTGGAGCTAAAAGTACCAAGTGTCGAGGAGACGCTGATTGTCCCGCTTGTTACGCCAGGAGCTATGTGCCCTACAACCGCTATAATTTGAGTTGTGGATAGAACAAGAGTGCTCGATGCCGACGTTCCTGCAATACGTACTACAACATCAGGGGTAAAGTTTCGCCCTGTGATTGTTAGAACACTACCACTTGTGCCACTTGTAGGAGTAACATCGGTAATAGCCAATGCTGGAAGCACAGTAAAAGGCACTGTCATTCTCGCCGTTCCGCCTGGAGTAGTGATGCTGAGCACCCCAGAAGTTGTGTGATTGAGTGGAAGGCGAATAGTAATTTCTGTTGAAGAAAGAACAGACACTATCGGTGCTGTTACTTGACCAATCTGCGCATGCTGAGCGAAGAGCAGGTGCTGTCCGCGCACAAGGAGCGTTGAACCAGCGAGAGCAGTATTCGTTGGAATACCGTTGAACAGAACCTCTGTAATTTTAGGTTGCTGTGCATAGAAAAATGGCTGTTCGCTTCGAGCTTCACCGGCCGGTGTGCGTACAATAATTGTTCCTGTTGATCCATTTGCAATAACGACACTTAACTGCGTTGAAGAATTGATAGTAAAAGCAATAACTGGCACACCACCAATAGTAACACTTGTTGTGAAGCTCAAATGTGCACCAGTGATTCTTACAACATCACGGAATGTGCCCGCAGCCGGCGTAAATGAAGCAATGACTGGCTGCACAATAAATGTAAAGGTGCTTGTTGTACTAGCACGCCCGCCCGGTGTCCCAAGAAAGATCGCTCCCGATACATCAGTACTCGGACACCGCACCTGCACAAGTGTATCTGAGCGAAAAATAATCGGCATAGTCTGTCCGCCAAACGTTACTGTTGCAGTCGAAGATAGATTACGACCCCGCAGTGATACTACTGTATTGGTACTTCCTATCGTTGGGGACACAAGTGTAATTTGTGGTGGTGGCGCATACACAAACGTTGTCGAGGAAAATCCTGTTCCCCCAATCGTTGTAACACTAACCGACCCTGTTGAGCCATGTGCTACCACAGCACGAATTGTTGTCGGCGAAAGTACCTCAAAGCTTTGTGCTGGCACACCTCCAAAGCGCACCTGCGAAGCTCCCGTAAAATGTAACCCTGTAATCGTAGCTACAGTCGCTTGACCACCGGTACTTGGCGTAAATCCTGTAATTACTGGTACTGGTGTTGTGTTGCCTATAGCGAAAAATGTCGGACCGGCAGCATTGACTGCAAAACGCTGCGACAGAAGCGTCATTCCCGACACTATGCTTGGTATCAATGAAAATGTCGCGTTTGTAGCATTTGCGCCAGCGAATGTTGAGCTTGAGACAAGTGGAATAGCAGTAGCTTGTAGCAGTGCTATAGCAATCTGGGTGTAATCACCTAATGCTGCTGGCTGTATCTGCCAATACAACGAGCTTAACGACGCAATCCCTAAACCAGGAACTCCTGTTGTTAAACCACTTAGGGCTTCAACAATGACAGCGGGTGCTCCAGCCCCTGTTGCTGCACCATTGATGTATATTGGCATATATAGCCCACCAACACCGACAGGGAAGGAATAGGTTGTAGTGAACATTTGGCTGGGTGGAAGGCGCCGTCGCAATTGCCCAACAACGAATGATGACGGTGAACCTCCAACTATCGATGTTACAGAGGTCGATTCAATGCTTACCTGCCCTGCTGCAAGAATGCCCTGCTGCAGCGATAAAAGATTCGCTACCGGCAATGTTCCCTGAACATTTAGTGTTGTTCCCGCACGATTTAGTGTAAGCGTTCCTAAATGCTGTATACTTCCAAACCAACTGATTGCTCCTACTAGTGCTCCAGTGCCAGAAACTGTCAGCACTGCACCACCACCTGCAGAATTATCTTGCAAAACACATCCACTTGCTAATGTTACTGCCCCGTTCCACGTCCACGAACCAGCATTCATATCTATCATTCCCAATGCACCAACATTCAGTGCACCGTTATTGATAAGAGATGTAGCACCAAGATTCAGCGAACCCTCAATAGTTAGAGAGCCATTGATAGTTGTTGGAGCGCTGAGCTGGAGTATTGTTGCATTTGCAATAACAACATTTCCTGGCATTATGCTAGGAAGTTCTGCTGAAGCAATTACCAGCATGTTCATGCCGTTGTCATATCGCAGCTGTCCATTAGGGGTGCCAGTGTGATAGACAAATGTTCCTGCTGGAGCAGTGATAGTACCAGTGCGTCGTAAAAATACTGTGCCTGTCGAGACAATAACGCTTCCTACTCCTCCCATAAATGTATGATTAAGCCCCATACCACAATCAAGTGTGCCACGTTGAATCGTGAGTGTACCTGTCACTGTAATGCTATTATCGAATACCAGCGATCCGGGTGTCGGGGAGGCTTGATTATTCACAATTATAGATTGTGCAGCACCTATGGGCATTCCGGGTAAAAACCCTGCGTTTTGTACGGGAACAGCGGCGTTGAAGGTGTACAGCGCTGTAGGGGAGTACATACGTGCACCAGTGTTTTGTATTGCTCCGCCGTTCACACCATTGACGTGAGCAGTGATAAGACGAGCACCTGCTTGCAATTGGAAGTCTCCTGCACCAGTGAACGAGAAAGTTTGTGCATCTAGCACACCTCCCGCCTCCACACGCAGCAAGACATTCGCTCCAAAACTTAGATTCGATACAAGAGTAGCAGTGCGTCCATTCGGAATGATAAACTGGTCAGTCATTGTTGTAAAGTTGGGTGGCGTTGAACCCCCTCCTCCAAGAAGGGTATTCCAATTTGCTAGCAATGACGGATCGCCAGATTGATAGAAATAGTTTGTTGCCCATGCACTTGCGTGAGCACATAAGAGAAGCACAATACTCATCACCCCGAACGCCACATGCTGCTTCTGCACATTTCCTAGTAATCTCGACGCAATCCTATAGCAGGTGAGAATATGGTAGGCGCGTGATACCATACAGCAGATATGGGAAAAACAAAACGATGACAAATCGAGAAATCCGCAATAACAAGACCATCTCCAACAATCTAAGAATTGTAGCAAACATTCTCAAATGAAACATACTGATAAGCGCACCGCCCGTTTTTATTTTATACGTTATTTCACACTAGCGTTATTGCCCATAATTCACTGGTGTCTCAACACGCACTTCCACTGTGCGGTTGTAAAAGCGTCCTTCAGGCAAGTCGTTGCTGTAGAGTGGTCGGCGATTTCCTACACCAAGCGAAGATATCTGACCTGAGCGCAGGGCATCAGCAACACTCTTTGCTCGCCCTTCAGAAAGGCGTTGATTCACATCAGCATTTCCTAGCCTATCTGTGTAACCTGTAGCAACTATTTTTGATTCCTTCGAGAGATATGGATTAACGTACTTCCTCACAATTTCTTCATTGCGCACACCCATTTTAGTACTGTTGAACGGAAACGAGATTAAGCGAAAAACATCTACCGTTCTATCCTTAATTTTTAGTTCTTTCTTTCTTTTAAGATTCAGCTGTTCTACAGGTACTTCTGCTGTCTCCACAACTTTTTGCCCTGCCTTGTCATAGAGCTCAAGTTCAAAGTTAATTTCTTCATCTGCTTTGGGGATTGTCCAAGGTTCTGCTTGCACATTCCAGTCGAATACCGCAGGTGGAGGACCATCCCAGCTTGCTTCTTTCAATGTTTTTGAGCCTTGATATGCCCGCATGACAGATTTTTCAAGCCCAGCTTCGGATTCTGCTTTCATCCGTATCCGAATTTTTGGAACGCTACATATCGACAGTGTGTCGAAGACTAATAGCGGCTCAAGAATGCTTGGGTCTGCACTTGTAATTTCAACACGGCGATTCTCCTGAGCACCATCCAAAGTATCGACAGACACTGTCGCATACTCGGGAAGCTCACGAGCTTCTACTTTTAAGCGTGTCGAGTCAATATCCCACGTTTGCACTAGGTAGTTTCGGACTGCAAGAGCACGCTGCAAACTGAGCCTCTTATTGCCCTTTTCTGAACCCGGTAAACCATCATTGCACCCTGTAAGAACGAGTGTTGCAGAAGGCTTTTCTTGCAGGCGCTTACCGATAATGTTGAGCACATCATAGTATACACTCATCATGTCGGAATTGTAAAAACGATTTTGAAAGTTATTGAGCTCAGCCTCAATGCCACCTGTAAAGTCATCCAAATCTGGCTTTACGTACCGTTTGTATCGTGCTGGCAATG
>JANWZB010000011.1 GCA_025055035.1 Candidatus Kapaibacterium sp. | reverse complement strand
CGGATAAATCATCATTGGGGTTTTATACGGATTCTGGGCTGTAATGCGTTCGTACATATCGAAGAGGTTACCGTAGCGGTCGCGGATAACTTTTTCTCCTAAGCGCTTGATAGCATCGCTGAAATCAAGGTACACGGCTTGACCGCCGCCTACGCCACGTCCTTCGTCGCATACCTCCTTGGCACTACGCGAAGCAATGTCACGCGGAACAAGATTGCCAAAAGCAGGATACTTGCGCTCAAGAAAATAGTCGCGTTCGTCTTCGGGAATATCTTCGGGGCGGCGTGTGTCGCCTGCTTTGTTAGGTACCCAAACACGACCGTCGTTGCGCAAACTTTCACTCATAAGGGTGAGCTTCGATTGGTCTTCGCCGTGAACAGGTATGCAGGTTGGATGAATTTGGGTAAAACAAGGATTCGCAAAGAAGGCGCCTCTGCGGTGGGCACGCCATGTGGCTGTAACATTGCAGCCTTGTGCATTAGTAGAAAGAAAGAAGACATTTCCGTAGCCACCCGTACAGAGTAGGACAGCATCGGCAGCATAGCGTTCTATTTCTCCTGTAACAAGGTTCCGTGTTATAATTCCGCGTGCCTTGCCATTGATAACAACAAGGTCGAGCATCTCAGTGCGGCTGTGCATTTCGACATTTTTCAGGTGAATCTGCCGTTCGAGTGCTGAATATGCACCAAGAAGCAGCTGTTGTCCTGTCTGCCCACGCGCATAAAATGTGCGTGATACCTGCGCTCCACCAAACGAGCGGTTATCGAGTAAGCCGCCATACTCGCGAGCAAAAGGAACACCTTGTGCAACACATTGGTCAATGATGTTCACGCTCACCTGTGCCAAGCGGTACACGTTAGCTTCGCGGGCACGATAGTCGCCGCCTTTAATAGTATCGTAGAAAAGGCGGTAAATGCTGTCGCCGTCATTACGGTAGTTTTTTGCAGCATTGATACCACCTTGAGCAGCAATGCTATGTGCGCGACGAGGTGAGTCTTGAAAACAGAAAGCCTTAACTTTGTATCCCATTTCGCCGAGTGTGGCAGCTGCCGAGGCACCTGCTAAGCCTGTTCCAACGACGATAACCGAGAACTTTCGGCGGTTTGCTGGATTAACGAGTTTGCATTCAAACTTGTGCTTGTCCCATTTCTCAGCAAGCGGGCCGCTAGGAACTTTAGAGTCGAGAACTGTTGCCATAGTGTCAGTGGAAAATGACGAGTAAAAAAGGGGGTTGTAGGAAATCTGCTATTTTGTCTGTAGCATTCGTGGGGTGTGCTGCAATGAGCAGTAAGCAGCATGGTAGCTGTGCAAGACGGCAACTAAAATACGGTTTTCAGGTATTTCGCGCAAAGATTCTCTGCACGTTAGAAATTGCTTATAGCATGGAGAACACTGTTGCGGTGTACAAAGTTCCCAAATACATGGATGCATAGTGTGCAGATCCAGACTACATGGTGCTGTATTTTGATGCATTGTGTGTTTTTTGCAAATTTGTTTCCTGTGTACAATACACGTCTAGCTAGTTGAACTGTTTATCCACTTTCTCCTCCGTGTTCAATGACTCGTGAACTGCCGAAAGCATACTCTCCAGCAGATACTGAGAAAAAGTGGTATCAGTACTGGATGGAGCACAACATTTTTGCTGCATCGGATACATCATCCAAGCCTGCATATAGCATTCTTATGCCTCCGCCAAATGTTACAGGGATGCTACACTTTGGGCATATTTTGAATCACACTATTCAGGACATCTACATTCGGTGGAATCGCATGAAAGGTAAAGAAGTATGCTGGTTTCCGGGGATAGATCATGCAGGAATAGCGACTGAATCGAAAGTTGTGCAGCAGCTTCGTAAGGAAGGAATAACACGGCAAGAGCTAGGGCGAGAAAAATTTGTGGAGCGTGTATGGCAGTGGAAGGAAGAGTACGGCGGCATCATTTTCGAACAGTTGCGTGCGTTAGGAAACTCGAGTGATTGGTCGCGTAGCCTATTTACTATGGACGCGACATCGTATCGAGCTGTGCAAGAAGTATTTATACGCTTGTTTGATGAAGAACTCATTTATCGTGGAAAGCGTATTATTAACTGGTCGCCTGCAGCACAATCTGCACTGTCGGATGAGGAAGTGCAATGGCGCGAAGTAAGAGAACATATGTACGTGCTGCGCTACATGTTCGAAGATGATACAACAATCGAGCGGCGGCGTCCTGTTGTAAAGCAGTGTCAAAATGGCATGCAATGTGAGAGCTCATTACCTGAGCGCGTGCGGTATCTTGCTGTTGCAACAGCTCGACCCGAGACGTTGTTTGGTGATGTTGCAGTGGCAGTTCATCCAGATGATGAGCGTTATAAGCATCTCATAGGAAAGCGTGTGCGCGTGCCGATCGCTGGACAGGTTGTGCCTATTATCGCCGATGAATACGCCGACCCGCAGTTCGGTACAGGCTGTGTCAAGATTACACCAGCGCATGACCCCAACGACTTTGTAGTTGGAGAGCGCCACCAGCTACCCATAGTTAATACAATTCACCCTGATGGAACACTCAACGAGTGTGCAGGCGAATTTCAGGGCATGGAGCGTTTTGCAGCACGTAAGGCGATTGTCGAGAAACTTAAAGAACTTGATTTAGTTGAGGAGATACAGGACTACACACATAATGTTGGATATTCTGAACGTGGTGGAGAGCCTGTTGAACCATATCTCAGCGACCAGTGGTTTGTGCGTATGAAACCGTTAGCTGAGCCAGCACTACAAGCGGTACAAGAAGGTCGTGTGAAATTTTATCCCGAACACTGGGTAAAGACATATGAACATTGGATGAATAATGTAAAGGACTGGTGCATATCGCGCCAGCTATGGTGGGGTATTCGCATTCCTGCCTACTATACTGAGGATGGCAGAGTAGTAGCAGCACGGTCAGAGGATGAGGCACGCCAAAAGCTTGGTCTTGATACAGGCACACCGCTGCGCCAAGACGAGGACGTGTTTGACACATGGTTCTCTTCGAATATTTGGCCTCTGACAACAATGGGCTGGGATGGCACAGATGCAACACTAAACACGCCCACAATGCAGAAGTTTTTCCCAACAGACCTTCTTGTGACAGGTCCTGATATTATTTTTTTCTGGGTTGCACGCATGATTATGTTCAGCCTAAAGTTTCGCAAAGAAATTCCATTTAGGGAAGTGTACTTTACAAGTATCATTCGCGACGGCAAAGGGCGCAAGCTCTCGAAGTCTCTGGGAAATTCTCCTGACCCGCTGCCTCTTATCGCAAAGTATGGCGCAGATGCGATGCGCTTTACGATGATCAATGCTGCACCTATCGGGCAAGATGTCCGCCTTCAAATCAACGAAAAAACACAAGATATTGAATCTCTGGAACTAGGTCGCAATTTCGCAAATAAGGTATGGAATGCTGCACGGTTCCTTCTGCTAAAGCGCGAGGAAGTGTATGCAGAGCTTGACCCTACGCAGCGTGCCTTGTCCGTGAGTATTCTTCAGAACTCTGCTCGGAGCCTCTCGGATGCATGGATTCTATCGCGCTTTGCGCTAACAGTTCGGGAAACGCAACAGCAGCTAGAACAATACAAACTCCACGACTACGCTCGCACAATGTACCATTTTATTTGGAGCGATTTCTGTGATTGGTATGTCGAGATAGTAAAAATTCGCATGAATGCTAGCTCCGATAAACGCTATAACCAGGCTCTTATAAACTTTGCTGTCTCACTCTTTGATGGTATTTTGCGTCTTCTGCACCCCATCATGCCGTTTCTTACAGAGGAAATCTGGCAATCGCTTGAGCAGCGTCAAGAAGGGGAGAGCATTTGTATAGCTCCTATACCTGAGCCATTAGAACCAGAAAATGCAACGGCATTAGAGCGTTTTGCGATGGTGCAGGCGGTTATTGAACAGGGACGAGCGTTGCGTGGCTTGATGAATATACCACCATCGGAGAAGCTCCCTCTAACACTTTCTTGTTCAACAGAAGAACTCTGCACTCTTATGCAAACCCAAGAACCTGTCATTCGAGCAATGACGCGTGCTTCTGAACTAAGTATAGCTGTGGCAGCGCTTAAGCCTGAAGGGAGTGTGTCAGCCCTTGTTCAAGGCATTCAGGTATTTCTGACTGTGAAGGGAGTGGTGGACGTTGCTCAAGAAAGTAAGCGCTTACGCAAGGAGCTAGAACGGCTTGAAAGCTTTGCCCAATCTCTTGAAGCAAAGCTCGCAAATAAGCAGTTTATAGCAAATGCTCCTGCAGAAATTGTACAGTACGAACGCGAAAAGCTGGTAAATGCACAAGACGCTATAGAGAAGCTACGCGCAAATATCCAAGAATTGGCATAATATTATACTACGTATTGCCCACGTTTGTATTGAGAAAGCCTTGCATAGCCTTAGTGTTCCTCGCGAACGTGCTCTTGCTATCGGTGTAGGAAGCCGTGCATACACAAGAGAACAATCATTAGAGCATCTTGAGGAGCTGTCGTTCTTGGCAGAAACGGCGGGAGCAGAAGTTGTATACACGATATTTCAAGACCGTGATCGCCCTGATGCAGCGACTGTGGTCGGCAAAGGGAAGCTTGAGGAAATCAAGCGGATAATCCAAGGTGATGCAATAGATATTGCCATTTTTGATGATGAACTCACTCCTGCACAGCTACGCAATCTTTCTCGTGAGCTGGGCATTAAGGTACTTGACCGCACAGGTTTAATTCTGGATATTTTTGCTTCGCGTGCTCGCACAAGCGAAGCTCGTTTACAGGTGGAACTTGCACAGCTTCAGTATTTGCTTCCGCGACTCTCGCGCATGTGGACGCATTTATCTAAGCAGTTTGGGGGTATCGGTTCAAAGGGACCGGGCGAAACACAGATTGAAACAGACCGCCGCCTGGTGCGTGATAGAATAGCGCTGCTCAAAGAAAAGCTTGAGTATGTTGCTGTGCAGAAAGCTGAACAGCGGAAAGGACGCACCGAAATGGAACGGTTTGCACTGGTAGGATATACTAATGCTGGAAAGTCCACGCTCATGAACGCACTCACCGGTGCCGAGGTGCTTATAGAAGATAAACTGTTTGCGACGTTAGATACAACTGTGCGTACAATGGAACTTACAGGTAGCGACCATACAACGCACCGGACTGTTTTGTTGTCCGATACTGTAGGATTTATTCGTAAGCTTCCTGCACAGCTTGTGGCATCATTTCGCAGCACCCTAGCTGAGACTCTCGAAGCTGATGTGTTACTGCATGTTGTTGATATATCTCACCCGCAGTTCCGTGAGCATATCCAAGCTGTTGCAGAAACCCTAGAAGATATTGGTGCAAGCGGTAAGCCTACAATTATGGTGTTCAATAAAATTGATGCCCTTGCAGACCGTAGCATTGTTCATCATTTACAGGAAATATATCCACACAGTGTTGGAATTTCTGCGCAACGTGGTATTAACATACCGGCACTTCAAGATATAATGCTTGCAATGATTGATAAGCGTTCTACAGTGCTACGCCTGATGATACCGTACAGTGCTATGAAAGAATTTACAGAACTCTACCGAACTAGCACGATTATAGAACGCGTGGATACTGACATGGGAATTGAACTTATTGTTCGTGTATTGCCGGAAGCCTTGCATCGCGTTCGCCAATGGATCATAGAGAACCCTCTACAAAAGCCATAGAAGTCGATTTGCTCATTGATAAAATTAGGCAATTTGCGTATTTTGCACGTGGTACATACTAGCAGTAATCAGAGGTTGTTACTCATAGATTTCCAGCACAATAACAACCAACAGCTGATGCCGTACTGATCCACATATTTCTAGAACCACTGCACATAGCAATGACACCATCACAGCCTCCCTTTTTGAACTCTCAGCCTGCTCTTCTTGCTCTTGAAAATGGTATGATATTTCGTGGCTTTGCTTTTGGGGATGTAGAGGCAGAGGCAGAAGGTGAAGTGATCTTTAATACTGCAATGATGGGCTACCAAGAAGCCCTGACAGACCCAAGTTACTATGGTCAAATCCTGACGTTTACCTATCCTCATATCGGGAACTACGGTGTCAATCCCTATGATGGAGAATCAGGCAGCATGCAGGCGGAGGGGCTTATCGTGCGCGAATATTCAAAAGCATACTCTAGCTGGCGTGCTACACGGTCTCTTGCAGAGTTCTTGCAGGAGCATTGCAAGATTGGTATTGAAGGCATTGACACACGGGCACTGGTAAGAGTATTGCGAAGTGAAGGTGTAATGCGGGGAATTATTTCAGCGAAAGAAAAAAGACCCGATGCACTAATAGAACGTTCGCGCAATCTGCCAAGCATGAATGGTTTAGACCTGACCGAATATGTGTCGTGTAAAGAGCCATTTTTATTCGAAGAGCAAGAAGAGCCGTACATACTTAGCACACATGAATACCGTCTTCCAAGGAAGTTACGGGTTGCAGCGATTGACTACGGTATCAAAAAAAATATTCTCCGCCGCCTAGCAAGCTATGGCTGCGAGATTATGGTATTTCCTTCGACAGTCCATGCTGATGACATCCGCGCTTACGATCCCGATGGTATATTTCTTTCGAACGGACCGGGAGACCCCGCTGTTGTCAATATTGATGCTGTACGCGAAGTACTTACCGAAAAGCCTATATTTGGAATTTGCTTGGGACACCAAATTTTAGGGCTTGCACTCGGTGCCGCAACGTATAAAATGAAGTTTGGTCATCGAGGGGTTAATCACCCAGTAAAGAATCTGCTCACTGGCACGATTGAAATCACTTCACAGAATCACGGATTTGCTATTGACGCAGCGTCTATGCCCCCAGAGATAGAGCTAACACATATCAACTTGAATGACAACACTGTATCAGGATTTCGCCATCGCACGCTACCGATTTTCTGTGTGCAGTATCACCCAGAAGCAGCTCCCGGAACCCATGATTCTGACTACTTGTTTCGGCAATTTGTTGAAGCAATGGTCGAGCATAGGCGCATTGCTCTTGCTGTTGCATGAAAGAGTCTGCAAGTGTAAGCAAGGAGAGTAATCCTACTTGGAAATTTCTGCAAACATTTTCCTCAGAAGTCAATGCATACTGCTACTACTGCCTTCATGGAACTTCCCGTGATTCAGCCGGACAGCGAGCATGGTAATGAGATGTTTATTGTACGTGTTGCCGAGGAATCCGACGCTTGCTATGCGCAGGAAATATGCGATGAGATGGAGGCTTCAGCAAAGGTACGCGGAACAGGCATCGCGAAGCGTAAGCCTGAATATATCATTGAGAAGATGCGAGAGGGAAAAGCTGTTATCGCCACAACAACAGACGGTCGCTTTGCAGGGTTTTGCTACATCGAGACATGGAGCGGAAAGGAGTTTGTTGCAAACTCTGGACTAATTGTTGCGCCACCATTTCGCCATGTCGGACTAGCAAAGCGCATCAAACGGCGTATTTTTGAACTATCGCGTGAAAAATATCCCAACGCAAAGATATTCGGCATCACAACAAGTCAAGCCGTAATGAAGATTAACACAGAGCTTGGCTATGTACCTGTGCACTTTTCAGAACTAACCCAGGATGATACCTTTTGGGAAGGGTGCAATTCCTGTCCAAATGTTGATATTCTCAAACGAACTCAGCGAAAAATGTGCTTGTGCACAGGAATGCTGTTCGACCCAAACGATCCCCATCCTATTGTTGAACGCGTTGCTGAGCACCTCAGTCCGGAGCTTGCTGCACAGCTTCTTGGAGAAGTTCCTACAAACGCTGAATCGTCGGATAGTCAAGTGGTTGATAAAATGCAGAAATAACGCACTGTGTGAACTATTCCGAGAGAACTCAATACATATAGACTGTGCTTGATGCAAGCAGTTGAATCAACACCTGGTAGATTGTTACAAAACTCGCTTGCAATTGATGCTGTAATGCGCTATGTTGCGCTTCATAAAATGCATTTGCGTTTCTATTGCATACCGTGCGGTGTATGACCGTGTACGAAGTAAGTGTGTAGCATGTAATAGTGCGCAACAATGTAACGAGAGTGCGCGTGCGTATAAACAATTCACCCGCTTTATGGTGCAGCAGCCAGTCTATATAGACCAGAAGCTTTTCTATCGGGCATATTTTGTGAGGTGCTTATCTACTTGCTTAGCTGTGGCATTGTCAAGTGCGAGCATAGTATCTTGTACAGTGCTGTGGGATAGAGGGGTAGAAATTCCTACAGGCAAGTATGTGGGAGAATATACAATCCTCCGCACTGCTCCTGCGGATACAACGTTGGGCGGAAATCGTGTACAATCTACAGATGTAACGATGCTTATCAATGCCGAACAAAGGACATATCGCTGTGCCCCTGTGTCGGATAGCTCAATCCTTGCTGCAAGCAATGGTGTATATGCCCTTGCACATACGCGCATTACCTTTACCGACCGATCATCGGCTACACTAGCACGCGACGCATCGCGTGTAATACAAGGTCAATTTTCTTATACATTCGACGGCATTCACCTGATTATGAAGCAAACTGATGCCCAAACTCAACGTGAAAGGTCATTCTTCCTTTTGAGAAAGTAGTAGCTTTCGTCGCACGCAGGCAGTGCAATCTAGGATTCTGCTCTCACAGCAATAGCAATGAAGTTCCAGCTCAACTATATTCTATCACCGTTTTTCCTTGCAGTGTTCTTTGTATGGCAACAATTTTAGATATTCAGGCTCGCGAGATTCTGGACTCGCGTGGGAATCCGACAGTAGAAGCTGATGTTATTTTGGATGACTACTCATTTGGTCGTGCTGCTGTACCCTCTGGTGCAAGCACAGGTGCGCACGAAGCTCATGAACTTCGCGATGGCGATAAGCAGCGGTATTTGGGCAAAGGGGTACTCAAAGCGGTTGAGGCTATCGAGGGCGAAATTGCTGAGGCGCTAATTGGTGAAGACGCTAGCGATCAAGCGTCTATTGACCGCATTCTATGCGAGCTTGATGGTACACCCAACAAACAACGTCTTGGTGCTAATGCTATTTTGGCGGTGTCGCTTGCAACTGCAAAAGCTGCGGCGGATTCCCATGAGCAGGAGTTATTTCGCTATATCGGTGGTGCAAATGCTAAGGTGTTACCCGTGCCTTTAATGAACATCATCAATGGCGGACATCATGCCGACAATAACGTAGATTTTCAGGAATTCATGATTGTGCCGGTACATGCTGATAGCTTTCGTAATGCCATTCGCATGGGTACAGAGGTATTTCATGTCCTTAAAGGTGTTCTCAAAGCACGTGGTGCCAGTACCTCTGTTGGTGATGAAGGCGGCTTTGCACCTTCTCTTGCATCGAATGAAGAAGCTCTCGATGTAATTATGCAGGCAATTGAGAAAGCGGGGTACAGACCTGGTGAGGATATTATGCTTGCTCTCGATGTGGCATCGAGTGAAATGGTGAATGCTTCAGGCAAGCCCGGCGTGTACAAACTGTACAAATCCTCGCAGGAAGAAAAGTCGAGTGATGATATGATTTCGTGGTATAAGGAGTTGTGTAAGAGATATCCAATTATCTCAATTGAGGACGGTATGGCAGAGGAAGACTGGGAAGGCTGGGCAAAGCTCACACGAGAGCTTGGAGAAACAGTACAATTAGTAGGCGATGATTTGTTTGTAACAAATGTTGTGTTCCTGCGGCGCGGCATCGCTGAGAACGTTGCTAACTCGATTCTCGTAAAAGTTAATCAAATTGGCTCGCTCACGGAAACACTTGATGCTATCTCGCTTGCTCAACGCCACAGTTACACAGCGATTATCTCGCATCGCTCAGGTGAAACGGAAGATGTAACGATTGCAGATCTTGCTGTTGCTACTAATGCAGGGCAAATAAAAACCGGGTCTGCTAGCCGTACAGACCGCATTGCAAAATACAATCAGCTGTTGCGCATAGAGCAGATTCTTGGAAATCAAGCCGTCTATCCTGGCTTATCTGCATTTACAGTTCGACGCTGATAATACCCTGAATATGTAGCACATGACGGTTTGGTGTACATGTTGCGAACAAGCGTATTTGCACAGACCTAGCACTCGTTACTGAGTACACTATGCGTTTCGCATAGGCACTATCAAGCAGTTTGTAGAGAGCATCGACTATTCCTCATGTTTCATTCTTACTATGGTGTACCGATATGATAGTTTTTGGTACTGACGGCTGGCGTGGAATTATTGCCCGCGACTTTACTTTTGAGAATGTTCAACTTGTGGCGTTAGCAACTGCACAGTATGCCTTGAGAATTGACAAAAAGAAGGCAAGTGTTGTTATAGGGTATGATGCACGCTTTTTATCTAAAGAGTTTGCTCAGGAAGCAGCATGTGTGCTTGCATCGAAGGGTGTAGTTGTTCACATTACAGAAACTATAGCTTCTACGCCTCAAGTGTCGTTTGCAACAAAGCAGAAAAAAGCAACACTAGGCGTTGTTATTACGGCGAGCCACAATCCTGCTGAATATAATGGTTACAAGCTCAAAAGCAACACTGGGGGACCTGCATTTCCAGAGCAAATTGCTGAATTGGAGAAGGAGCTTGCCGCTATTGAGAGAAAGCGACCTGTGATAAAATTCAAAAGCTTCGATGATTACGTGAAGGATAAAATCATTCGTCCTTTCGGCGCGAAGGAATCATATTTGCGATATGTTAAGCGCAAGATTGACATGACAGCAATTACGAAAGCAGGCATTAAAGTTTTGTTCGATCCTATGCATGGTGCTGGGATTAATACAATCAAAGACCTTTTGCCTAGCGCAGACGAAATTCATGGTGAGTATAACCCCTCATTTGGCGAAATTCATCATCCCGAGCCTATGGCAGAATACTTGCCTACCCTTATTGAAAAAGTGAAAGAGGGGAAATACGATATAGGGCTGGCAACAGATGGCGATGCAGACCGCCTTGGTGCTGTCGATGAAAATGGTCACTTTGTGGACTCGCATAAAGTCTTTATGCTGATAATGAAGTACCTGTATGAAGACAAGAAAAAGCGTGGTGCTGTCGCAAAAACTATTGCTTTGACCTCGATGGTGAATAAATACTGTGAAAAGCATGGCATTAAGCTCTACGAGCTGCCAATTGGCTTTAAGCATGTGAGTAAGTTGATGGCAACAGAAAAAATTCTTATTGGGGGTGAAGAGTCAGGAGGCTTGGGTACAATCATTCATATTCCTGAGCGCGACGGTATCTTTAATGGTATGCTGCTTCTGGAAATGATGGCGAAACGGAAAAAGAAGCTGAGTGAACTTGTGGAGGAGCTAGAAGAGGAATTTGGTGTACATCGCTATCGCCGGCGCGATGTACGCACAACAGAGAAGATGAAACAAGACATTTTAAAAGCATGTGCGAAGAAACCAAAACAACTTGGTCGCTACAAGGTGGTTTCTATAGATACAACTGATGGCTATAAGTTCTTTATTGACAACGGCTGGTTGCTTATCCGTGCTTCGGGTACTGAGCCACTGCTGCGCTACTACGCTGAAGCAGATTCTATGAACAAAGTGAATGAGCTACTCGAAGAGGGATTGAAACTAAAATAGGTGAGCTAAACGAGACTTTGTGCCAGCTTCTACTGGGTGGGGATAGCGAGAATGTTGCATGAATCATATACGGCGCAGGCAGGGTACTGGCACGTTGCGTACCCTGCTTGCCTATTTTCCGCGTACAAAGGTATCTCGAAAAGTTGCTATCGCCGATGATGACCACCACCGCGATGTTGCTGTTGATGACTACCTCGATAGGTTGTATCGCGTCCACTGCCACGATGTCCTGACGAACGGTGATGCCCTCCTGGGCGCTCCCGGCGCGCTATATCATCCGAATGTCCTTCGGGTGCTTGAAGAATGGCTTTGCGGCTAAGACGAAACTTTCCATCGGGCTGAATTTCGACAAGCTTCACATCAACTTTATCACCAACCTTGAGAACATCGCCAATATACTCAACACGGTTGTGGTCGAGCTGAGAAACATGAAGCAAACCTTTTGTTTTGGGTAAAAACTCAACAATTGCACCAAGACCCTCACGAATTTCGACAACTTTTGCGCTATATACTTCGCCTTCTTCTGGTTTACGTGTGAGCTGGCGAATAGCAGCAACGGCTTTATCTGCATCTTCTTGCGATGTGGCAGCAATGCGTACTGTGCCATCATCTTCAATTTCTATATCTGTGTTTGTTTCTTTTGTAATCTGACGGATAGTCTCGCCACCGGGTCCGATAACTGTTCCAATAGCACTAACAGGAATTTCAATAACTGTAAAGCGTGGTGCATAGGGCGACAGTTCTGGGCGCGGTTCAGCAATGACTGCGTTCATTTTTTCGAGAATGGCGAGTCTGCCTTCGCGTGCCTGTTCAAGGGCTTGGCGGACAGTTTCAAGGGACAAACCCTGAATTTTCATGTCCATTTGGCATGCTGTAATGCCATCTTTCGTGCCACAGACTTTGAAGTCCATGTCACCCAAATGGTCTTCATCTCCCAGAATATCACTGAGAATCGCTATACGATCACCTTCTTTAATCAGCCCCATTGCGATACCTGAGACGGCTTTGCGTATTGGTACGCCAGCATCGAAGAGTGCAAGCGAGCCCGAACATACAGTAGCCATTGAGGAAGAGCCGTTGGACATAAGGACATCGGAAACGACACGAATTGTATAGCCAAATTCCTCTTCGGGAGGAAGAACAGCATAGAAAGCACGCTCAGCGAGATTCCCGTGCCCGATTTCACGGCGACT
Organism: Candidatus Kapaibacterium sp.; assembly: GCA_025055035.1. Lineage (GTDB taxonomy): Bacteria > Bacteroidota > Ignavibacteria > Kapaibacteriales > UBA4661 > PH2015. The sequence goes on along the minus strand of JANWZB010000011.1, from coordinate 31,549 downwards.
TACGCCACGAATCGGCTTTACTTCGTTTGTACTAAACGGTGGAAAATTATAGTGAAGAATAAATTTTTTGTCGTAGGTTGGCAGTAAGCCATCAATCATCTGTTCATCGGATTTTGTGCCGAGTGTGACTGTTCCAAGGCTCTGCGTTTCGCCACGTGTGAATAGGGCTGAACCATGTGTTCGAGGCAAAATCCCGACCTCGATAGAGATGGGGCGAATTTGGGTAGAAGTGCGTCCGTCGAGGCGGAGATTCTCGCTAAGAATCATTTCACGCATCTCGCTATACTCAACGTCTGAGAGAACTTGTGTCACGAGCAATGCGACGTGATCAGAGCTAAACTCTGGATAGCGCTCAGCAAGCCATTCTTGAGTGAACTGCTCTTGCGCTCTTACAATGAGTAGCTCTTTGAGCTCTTTACGCCGAGCAGAGCGTTCCTCCTTGGAAGATTGTGAGCGCACCTGCTGGCGAACAATAGGTGAGGCTTCTTGAACAACGAAATCAACAATTTCTTGGGGGCGCGGTGGGGGCTGTACGTCAATTTTGGGTTTAGAAATAAGTGCTGTAAGTCGGCGCTGCAAATCGTTCAGTGCACGAATATGATGATGAGCGAAAGCAAGTGCCTCGACAAAAAGCTCTTCCGAGATTTCGCGCGCTTCACCTTCTACCATCACGATAGAGTCGTCGGTTCCGGCAACAACGATTTCTAAGTCGCTATCTTCAATTTGTTCAAAGGTTGGGTTGCAAATGAATTCGCCATGCTTGCGCACTACTCGTACCTCTGACACTGGACCGTTAAAGGGAATCGAAGAAATCATCATAGCTGCTGATGCTCCAACCATAGCAATCACATCGCTTTCGTAGCGCTGGTCGAATGAGAAAACAGTAGCAATAATCTGTGTTTCGCGTCGCCAAAACTCAGGAAACATCGGGCGTATAGGGCGATCAATAAGGCGAGAGATAAGAATTTCATGGTCGGTCGGGCGACCTTCGCGTTTCAGGAAGCCACCGGGAATTTTCCCGGAAGCGGCAGATTTTTCGCGATACTCTACAGTTAGAGGCATAAAATCTAGAGCACTATCTTGCTCGGCACATACTGCCGTAACAAGCACCATTGTGTCGCCGTGGCGCACCATAACAGCGCCATCGGCAAGCTTGGCAAAGCGCCCAGTTTCGAGAGAAAATGGTGCGCCATTCAGTTCCATTGAAACTGTGTGTTGAGCCATATCAAGCCACAATAATTAAGTGAGAAGAAATCCTCCCGCATGCTTGACATAAAACGAACCGCGTACCGACTATCGCGTTCCCGAAAACTCATGCAATGCTCATGCTCTCTGATTGCATAGAGGCATCTGTACCTACAAACAGTCGGAACGCGGGGCGTTTCTGACAAGTGCGGGAGAGGAATTTATGCATGTTTTCGTTTGTTATATGTGTAATTAGGCTTAAGCTGTACCCATGCGCGTTGGAACACAACCAAAAAGCAAGCGTGTAGCCCCTGCTGAGAAACAGCAGGCTACACGCAAATCATACTCTGAATAGGTGCATTGCTGTTGTATGCTACTTGCGCAATGAGAGCGCTGTAACAATAGCGCGATAGCGCTCGATGTCGGTGTTTTGCAGATACATGAGCATTTTACGACGTCGTCCTACTAGCTTGAGTAAGCCACGCCGAGAATGATTATCCTTTTTGTGCTTTTCGAGGTGTCGGGATAAGTCATTGATATGCTCGGTAAGCAGAGCAATTTGCACTTCGGTTTTGCCAGTGTTTTTTTCTGAGCCACCAAATTGTCGGATAATTTCTACTTTTCGTTCGTGTGTTACCATTGGTGTACTGTGAAAATAGTGAAAGCGATGCATTGTATGAGTTGGATTGTGATAGGCTAGAAAGGCTTACCTTGCTTAATATTCTCAATTGCTTCCATACAGGCGTCGCGGTCGGCGACTATTTGCTCAAAGAATAACCCGGTACTTTCAAATTTACGTTCGCTGCGAATGAATTTTAAAAAAGCAATCATTAGTTCTCGGTCGTACAGCATTGTATTCCAGTCGAAAAAGTGTACTTCGAGACGCGGATGAATGTCGTCGGTAAATGTTGGGCGAATACCGATGTTCGCCATGCCAAATACGTTTCTTCCATCAATGAGTGAGGAGACAAGATATACTCCGTTTTTGGGCAAGAGCTTTTGTGGCTCACTCGGTTCAATGTTTGCTGTTGGAAGCCCAAGCTTCCTGCCACGACCATCACCGGCAACAACTTTCCCACCAACAAGATACGGAAAACCAAGCAGTTGGTTTGCGCGAGCAATATCGCCAGCAGCAATTGCACGGCGAACCTTGGTACTGCTAATAACTTCACCATCCAGATCCACAATTGGTGCCTTCTCGACACTGAATCGCAGTTCGCCGCTGAGCGTTGTGAGTAGATCTTCGGAGCCTTGACGGTCTTTCCCAAATGCATGGTCATAGCCAATGACAATATGCTTCATATTTAGCTTGCCCACAAGGTATTCTCGGACAAACTGCTCAGCATGAATTTGTGAGAATTCCTTAGTAAAATGAACGACAAGTACAGCATCAATGCCAAGCTGGCTCAAAAGCTCGATGCGCTCTTTGATAGTTGTGAGAAGCTCCACTGGAGGACGATCGGGCTTTTGTAAAACAATCTGAGGGTGCGGATGAAAGGTGATGAGCAGGGTTTTTGCATTTAGTTTCTTTGCTCGCTCTTTCATCAGATTGATAAGCGCTATGTGCCCTTTATGCAAGCCATCGAATGTCCCAATTGTAAGGACAGTAGCTTGATTGTACGGAACTTCATCAAATGAGTGATAGACTAGCATGCCTAAGAGCGCTGAGGGTAATGCGTGAGTACAAAAATTTCAAAGCCTCAAATCTACAAAGAACTGTGGACATTACCATGAAAAATTTGAGTGCTGCACAGTGTCAGAAGCGGAAGCGCTTATTCAGTGCGCGTACAATCTGTACAAAAAGCCAGATGTCTTTTGTTGCCTTCGGACCGAGTTGCTGTTGAATGTGTTGCTCGACTGCTTCTTCTGAAGGCTTGCGTATATCAATCATGAAGCGTATGGTCTTTGATTTCCTGTCTTTTTCCACCGTCAGCATCTGCATGACATCAGCATAAACAATTTTCTGCTCTGGCTCAGCAGCAAAGAACTTCTTGATGTCAAGCGAACGCAAAAGTATTGCACGCTCGTGAGGCTTAAGTTTCGCACGGATGCTATCACGTCGGTTTGAGACTGCTGTGTGAAATTCGAATTTCATGCGACCATCTTCCTCAATTGTGAGCAGTGATTCATAAGGCTCAGGGCGAGCAACACCATGGCGCGATTCCAGAAAGATTCGTAAAGCTTTGCTAGGTTCTGGGGGAGATGGTTTCTGTGGTTTGGGTACAACAGATGAGGTCGTGCTGCTAACCGTTGCCGTTGACATCGTTGCTGTTGCAGAGGATGAGAAAGGTACTTGCTCTTGTTGCGCGCGCAGCGTTGCTTGTGTAGTACAGAATATTGTGAGTGCAATCAGCCGTGTTTTCATAGGTATGACTACCACGAAAGAAAACAAAAAACAAGAGTAGTGAGAGAAAGCCCTGTATCAAGTATTCGAGAGCAGTAGAATATGCTGTTGGTGCAGCGCAGTGTGGTGCAAAGATTCAAGCTCATGAACTGTCAGTGCACTGTCAGTCGAGTACATCCCAATGCGCGTTCTACGAAGTTCGAAAAGGTATCCTCCTACACCAAGAGATGCACCAATATCTCGTGCTAGGGAACGGATATATGTACCTTTGGAGCATATGACCTGTAGTTTACAGTACGGTGGAGAGAATGCTAGGAGGTCGATGTGTTCTATCTTGACATGGCGAGCTTCTCGTTCAATGATGGCTCCTTTACGGGCAAGCTTATAGAGACGAACACCGTTCTTTTTTACTGCAGAGAACATAGGAGGAATCTGTACAACATCACCAACAAAGGACTGTAACACATGACGCACATGCTCAATATGGAGATGTTCGACACAGCGAATGTTTTCCTCAGGTGCCTCGGCATCATCAGTTTGTGTTGTTGCACCAAGTTTCACAACAGCATCGTACACTTTCGGATATTCTTGAAACTTGTGAAGAGATTTCGTACACGCACCGAAGCAAAGAATTAAGAGTCCTGTTGCTAAAGGGTCGAGTGTGCCAGCATGTCCAACCTTGCGGATACGCGTCAATCCACGAAGTTTAGCGATAACATCAAACGATGTCCATCCCGAAGCCTTATCCACAAGAGCAATTCCTCCATGCTCGCGTGCTTTCTCAAGCCATGCGGCGTAGAGTTCTGGTGAGTCTAGAACTGCGCGTGTTAGTAGAGGTGATAGTTCGAACGACTTCATACGTCTACAGAAAGCTAGATAGAGGAATCTTCAGACTGTGATGGAGAAGCAGGTGGAACATTCTTAAGCAGAGTTTCAATGCGCTGCATAGCGTCGAGTGTGTCGTCAAGGTAGAAGTGAAGCTCTGGCGAGAAGCGTAGACGCACGTGTGTATTGACGTGCTTGCGGAGTATCGAGGCATGTTCACGAACTTTCTCAATAGCCTGTTGAGGAGAGAGCTTACCACCGAAGACACTTAGATACACACGCGCGATGCGTAGGTCGGGCGACATGCGCACGTGGGTAACGGTAATGAATCCAGCAGAAAGCTCTGACGCAAGTTCTGTAAGGGGACGGGCAAGTGCCTGACGTATCTCGTTAGCAACACGTTCGGTGCGGATAGATGGCATAGTACTCATAAGAATACACTGTTGACGGCTGCACAAGAAGGTATGTGTGAGAATGCTGTGCAGTGAACTAGAGCTTGCGCTTGACTTCTGTTTTGCGCACTGCTTCTATGAGGTCGCCGACTCTGATATCGTTATAGCCTTCGATTGCCATACCGCATTCAAATCCCGCATCTACTTCTCTAACGTCATCTTTCAAGCGTCTCAGCGAGGCAAGCTTGCCTGTGAAAATCTCAAATCCATCGCGCAGCAGGCGTACAGAATCATTACGGTTAATTTTGCCCTCTAATACGTAGCAGCCTGCAATGTTTCCAACCTTGCTTATTTTGAATATCTCGCGAATTTCAGCAACACCAACGACTTCTTCCTTAATCTCTGGGGTGAGCATACCTTCCAGTGCCAGCTTGACTTCGCTGATGCAGTCGTAAATGATGCGATACAGGCGAATATCGACACCCTCACTTTCGGCAAGCTTTAGAACTTGCGCAGTGGGTCGAACATGAAAACCTATAATAACGGCGTCTGAGGCAGCGGCAAGCATAACGTCGGATTCTGAGATAGGTCCGACAGCACGCAGAATAATTGATACCTTGACTTCTTCAGTGGAGAGCTTTTGCAGAGCATCTGAGAGTGCTTCGACAGAACCATCGGTGTCACCCTTGAGGATGATTTTTAATTCTTGCGCTCCAGCCTTAATGCGGCTTGCAATATCATCAAGTGTAACATGGCGTATACGCTTGAAGTCTTGCTCACGCTTAATCTGCTGACGTGCGCTTGCAATTTCACGTGCTTGTACTTCGCTGTCCATTACAATAAATGAATCACCTGCTTGCGGGACACCGTCGAATCCGAGAATTTGAACTGGTGTAGACGGTATAGCTTTTTCCATGCGCTCACCGTTTTCGTTAAACATAGCGCGAACACGCCCTGCGTGGATACCACACAAAAATGGGTCTCCCACGTGAAGCGTACCCTTCTGTACAATGACTGTTGCTACAGCGCCTTTGCCCTTGTCTATTTTGGATTCGACTACTGTTCCACGTGCTTTGCGATGAGGATTAGCACGAAGGTTGAGAATTTCTGCCTCCAAAAGGATTTTTTCGAGCAGCTGGTCAACGTTTGTGCCTTTTTTGGCTGAGATGAGTGCTGACTGTACTTTGCCACCCCACTCTTCTACAAGGACATTATGTTCTGCAAGTTGCTGACGTATTCTGTCAGGGTTTGCTTCGGGTTTGTCGATTTTATTGATAGCGACAATAATAGGCACGTTAGCGGCACGTGCGTGACTAATTGCCTCAACTGTTTGAGGCATAACGTTGTCATCTGCTGCCACTACAAGCACAACAATGTCGGTAAGTTGTGCACCACGAGCACGCATTGCTGTAAATGCTTGGTGTCCGGGGGTATCAAGGAATGTAATACATTTCCCATCGAGACCAGTTTTGACACTATACGCCCCGATATGCTGTGTGATACCACCAGACTCTACACTAGCAACGCTTGTTTTTCGGATATAATCGAGTAGAGATGTTTTGCCGTGGTCAACATGACCCATAACTGTAACAATCGGAGCGCGTGGTTCGAGTAAAGATTCATCTTCGTCGTCATCCTCTTCGAGTGCTTCTTCAGCAAAGGCATCTTCAAACTCCACTTCCAAGCCATAATCTGAGGCAATCAGGGTAATAGTATCTTTTTCAAGGCGTTGGTTAATCGAAACCATAAGACCTAGCCCCATACACTTGAGGATAATCTCGTTGGTTGGAACACCAATAAGGTCAGCAAGTTCAGCAACTGTGATAAATTCTGTAACACGCAGTATTGTGCTTTCGAGTTCTCGTAGTTCTGCTTGCCGTTCTAGTTCGTCGGCACGCTCTTGTTTCCGACGCTGGCGCAGACGGCTACGCATTGCAAGCTGAGATTCTTCCTGACCAGCGAGAGTACGACGAATTGCCTTTTCTACTTCTTCGGCACTAACTTGTTCCCTTTTGCTTTTCTTACGCTTCTTCTTCGAGCTACCGCCTAGAGATTTCTTCGCAGGAATCGGTGCATCTTCTTTGATCCAGTCTTTCATCTTGGAAGAAGCGCCCTTAATACGCACGAGTTGCTCCTCTTTGCTATCATCGCGATGGGATTCTTTAGAGCGTCTTTCACTTCGGCGAGAGCTTGCCTCACGACGGGTACTGCCAAGATCGATTTTCCCTAAAATTGTTAGCCCCGATGGTATCGTATAGGGCGTATTGTCCACAAAATACTCGACTTCGCCGATGCGCTTCTTGCGTTTACGCTTATTTGCCTTGTCATCGTGTGCAAGAGCATCTATGCTTTCATCGTCGTCGGCTGTCAATTCATCAGATTCGCGCATAACCTCATGTTCTTCCATCAGAACATGCTCTGCTGCTTCACGTATGGGCTGTGGTATGAATTCCTCTGATGAGGGGGAGACAAGCTCGATGCTAGTATCTAAGTGTTCGGGTGATAATACGTGCTCTTCATGAGGTTCTTCTGCACTTCGCTGCTTGTGTAGCGATGCCGTAATTTCTTTAGATGCCGCTTCTGTCTGATAAATAAATGTGCTATGCTCAGGTTCGCTAGAAAGTGTATCATGAGGCCGCTGCGTAGTCTGCACTTGGCTGCTTTTTTCCGAAGGTACAGTTTTACTCCTTTTAGGTTTCTTCCGCGAAACTGGCTCATCAAGCTGAATAACCGTGCCAACAGGAATGTCAGATTCTGTAGCACCCTGAGGTTGTGCTAAGGGTGTATGAAGAGTAGAGGCACTGTCGGAAGAAGCTGTATGCGCTTCTGTGGCTAAGCGTAGCTCATTGCTATTATCTGGGCTATGAGTATGCTCTACTTGGTCATGATGGAAAGTTGTCTGTTGTGTGCCAGAGCGCTGCGCATGTTCTTCGTGGGAATGCGAAGCATGGTCTTTTTCTCCAGATGTTCTTGCACGGTATTTCGATGCAGCAGCAGCCTCCTTCTGGAAGTTTTTGAGAACAAGCTCAACCATGTCATCAGTGAGTGTCGAGGTTGCTTTGTTCTCAATAGAGAAGCCCTTTGCCTGAAGAAACTCGACGATAGTTTCTTTGCCGACATTAATCTGCGAGGCGATTTTGAACAGTTTTGTTCCGATGCTTGCCATAGAAAGAGAAATGTGAGTACGCGAGTAAAGCTAAGCCCAGAGTGCTTCGAAAACTCGAAAATATGTATCTATCTGCTCAAAGAAGAGTGCGCAGGCGATTCTATTGTTGCAGCTGCTATGTCTACTGGAGAATGCGTATGCAGCAGTTCGCTACCATCCAAGGTCTTCGGCTGTTTATCAGGTTGCATACTAGAGCCGAGCGATAAGATATAATCACGTATTTCTGGATTTTCAGGCTCATCGAATTCATCAAGCATGATGCGGCGCATTTCGAGAAGAAATTCAGGTGTCATACCGGGAATAGCCAATAGGCGTTTGGGATCAGCATTCAGGAACTCTCGTGCTGTATCAATTTCTGCTTCGATAATCTGCATATATAAGTCTTTGCCGAGCTCATCTCGGAATTCGATAAGCTCAATGTCTTCGATTCCTTCTTTCACGAGCGAGATGGAGTATCCTGTCAGGCGCGAAGCTAACCGAACGTTTTGTCCATTTTTGCCGATTGCAAGAGATACCTGATCATCGCTTACCAGTACAGTACATGAACGGGTTTCTGGTGAAACTTGTATGCTTTTGACTTTCGCAGGCGAGAGTGCGCGAGCAATGAACGTTGCTGGGTCGTCAGAATAGTTGATAACATCAATGTTTTCATTGGAAAGCTCGCGAACGATTGCATGAATGCGAATGCCTTTCATGCCGACGCATGCACCGACGGGGTCGATGCGGTCGTCGTATGACTGCACAGCAATCTTTGCACGCTCACCAGGTTCGCGAGCAATTGCCTTAATTTCGATGAGGCGGTCATAAATTTCTGGAATTTCAATTTCAAAGAGCTTTGCCAGAAAGGCATTATCAGCACGGGAAACGATAATGTCTGGCCCTCCTCCTGCAACGCCCTGCTTGCGTACCTCTTTGATGATAGCACGTATCGGTTCGCCTTTTCTATAGCGTTCGCGAGGAATTTGCTCCTCACGTGGCAAGCGCATTTCTACATTATTATGCATGATGAATACATCGGAGCGGCGGATATGGTGGACCTCACCGACAATAATTTCTCCTATGCGCTCAGAAAAATATGTGCTGATGTTTTCGCGCTCCACGTCGCGAATGCGCTGGTTGAGCGTTTGCCCGGCAGTGTTGACAAGGCGGCGACCAAAGTTCTCAGCAATGTTGTCTAGAGTAATCTCTTCGAGAAACTCGTCGCCAACTTCGTAGTAATCTGTGCCTTGATTTGCTTCATGCTGAGAAATTTCAAGCACCGGGTCCTTGACGCTGTCCACAACTGTGAGAATGCGGTAGATTTCAATGTCGCCTTTGTCCATGTTCACAACAATATCAAAGACAGCTCGGTCGCCATACTTCTTGCGAACAAGCATGGAAAGCGTATCTTTGACAATACCCTGAAGCGTTTCGCGGTCAATACCGCGCTCGCGTGCCATTTCAGTGAACGCTTCGACAATAACGCTTTTGTCGAGTTTAGGTTTTGCTTTTCGTGGCATGACGAGTTGACGTATAGATATAGTGCGTTATGAGGAACTATGTATATGTTTTGTGCTGTACTGTGTTTACTATTTACATCTCAAGTTCTACTGTTGCTTGCTTGATTGTGTCATATGGAATAACAAGGGGAAATGAAAGCATAGTAGTGCCACCAAATTTCTGCTTCAGTGGGGGGGAAGCTATTTTTCGCGAAACAGGTGTACTGTGAGCGTGAGACTGTGAGGAATCATAGGGTTCGCTCAGTGTGAGCACGGCATTATCAGCACTGCTTAAGCGACCTTTGATTGTTGTGCCATTTGCTAGCTTAATGTTCAGAATGCGTCCAATATTGCGGATATATTGCCATGTGTGTACGAGTGGTCTATCAATACCCGGTGAGGAGACATCTAGACGATATGTCGAAGAAAATGCGGGTATTCTATCTATAGCACTTCCTATTGCATTCGAGACGTCAGCACACTCGCGAAGCGAAACTCCTTCAGGTTTATCAATATACACTTCCACAACACGTCGCCTTGCGCTGCCACGTAGCTCTAAAGCAATAAGAGTAACACCATGCTGCTGACAGCATTGCATAATGATATTGTGCAGTTCCTTGTAATCAGTTTCTGAAAGACTATGTGCTGCGTTTGCCATAATCATACAAAAAATGGGCTTTTCGTTTGAAAGCCCATAGCGCTATGGTGAGTAATTCTGAACAACTCGCTAAGCTAGTGAAAAAAAATATGTTTTCCAAAATGTTTTCCAAGATTTCTCGGAAGATGATATGCTGTACTTGTATTATCTATACTGCGGTGATACTACAAATGACTTGTTCGAGTGTTGTTGTGTGGTTATCTTTGCTAAAGTTAAGCTGTTTACCAGCGAAGGATATATTAGGTGGCAACTTAGTACATAGCCGCGCCGTTGTCATAGCAGTACTGCAAAGAGTGACAGGAATGCAGTGAACTGTTTCCAAGTATTTCTCACAATACTATTTGCGAGAAGGCAGCGATATGATAAGGCTGTTTAACATATACTATGCGATAGTGCTGTACGTACGTAAACATCGCTTCTCTATAGCATTTCTGCTTGTTGGTGCATGCATTGTGCTGGGTGATATTGGTACGTACTTTGTCTTTCCCTTTATCGCACTACCTGTTAAGAGTGAGGTAATGCAAGACGTGTCATTTGCTCCGGAGACGTGGCTCGGTATAGTGAGTCTGATTATTGGGACACTCGTAGTAATTATCACTATTGCTTCGCAGGTTGTGCCGCGCATGATTGATGTGTACATGAACGATTGGCGCAGTCTTCTATACGCATGGTTTCTGGTGCTATCGGCATCGCATGCAATTGTAGCATATAAGTTTACAGCGATTCGACCCTCCAGTGCCTTTTACAATACGTTTATACTCATGTCGCTAAGTATCGTGCTGACATTCCCATACATTTACTACATCCTTGCGATGACCAAGCCCTCGACTATCATTCGGAAAATCTATGTCGAAAATATTCGGCTTGTGCAGAGCCTTGCATCAGCGAGTGTACGCCGATGGCTACGCTTGCGGCAAAACACGGCATGGGTACAAGAAGAACTCTTTCGCTATTTAAACCAGCTTGATAATATTCTATACTTCGTGTCGTTCAAAGAGCTGCAAGCCCAAATTGTAATCAATGTGGGCGCGATTCTTCGAGAATACAGCAAAGTAAAAGTACTGCTCCATCCTGATTTTTTCAAAATAAGCCATCAAGTTGCAACGGATATTTCCTTTCAAACGCTCGAAATACAGTTTCGAGAGATTGAGCAAAACCAAACATTTTATGAGTTGAAATGTTTGCGTATCATCGGTGATGCCTACAATAAATTTTTGAATGACAATGCATTCGATTTAGCATCTCTCTGTGGGGCAGAACTCAATCTGATAGCCGAAACAGCAATGGAGTATGGCGATGAGGTCATGATGGAGTATATGCTAGTACGGTTCAATACGATGATGCGTTCTGCTTTTAAGCATGGTATTACGCAGCAGGAAGCTCGCAATCTTTATAATCTTGCATTTCACTATGGTACATATGTTAAGCAACTTGCCCTCAATGATCGCAAGGACACAGTAAAAAAAGCCATGCGCTACCTGAAAATGTATGGCTCGGAAATTTTTCTCAATAGCCAGACCCAGCAAACGCTTGCCTTTATCAATGATGTGTTCACCTACGAGATGAAAGAAGTATTGATTCTTGTTTCAGAGTTAGGGTGGGAGCGGGATTTACAACGACTTTTGCTGTGTGAATTATTAGAGATGGATGACTCTCTCATTAAAGACCCAAACGCAAGTTACGACACAGTATTTAATTCTGGCGTGCGAACACTACAAGCCGGACTTGCTCTATTTTACATCTCGCAGCAGGATTACGAGCTTGCGGGTATGGTGGTCGATGATATTGCAGAAGATTTACAGGGACTCGACCCAATGAGAGCTGCTGGTATGGTGGATGTTATCTGCAAACGTATTGAAAGTGCTGAACCGACATTCTGGGAAGATACAGACCGAGGAAATAACAACATCTACTACTCTCCACACAAAGCACAAATATCGGAGCTTCAGTTCATGCTTCTTGAAAAGATTGAGTTTTAGACTCTCGATAGCATACTGCAGACGGTATTCGATGTTCTAAACCAAAAGCTTATTAGCATAGGTAGGGCGCTCATGAATTTTCGATGAATGCACCATGAAGAAGTCATGAACTCTACGCTGTACAGGCTACATGTGTTGCTTTTGAAAAGCAAAGTTTGTATATTCCTCATAAGGCCTTGCCTATCCTGCACAGTAGTTTGTATGATGATAGGAAGATTGCAGAGTGTAGCACATGCATTCAGAGAGCGGCTACACAAGGGTTTGTTGTTTTCACTATCTACGAGAGTACAGTATGAATGAAGAATCCAATGTTATCAACGCCAATAGGGTGTTGATATTCGATACGACGCTTCGCGATGGTGAGCAATCGCCAGGAGCATCTATGACGAGTGTGGAAAAGCTTGAAATTGCACGACAATTAGCAGTGTTGGGAGTGGACATTATCGAAGCGGGGTTTCCTGCGGCTTCGCCCGATGACTTAGAAGCAGTGCGCCGTATCGCTGTTGAAGTTGGTAATCCAGCAGCGGGAGAGCACTATCCATTGCATATACCTGTTATTGCTGGGCTAGCACGGGCAACGAAGGGTGATATTGATAAATGCTGGCAAGCAGTACGCTATGCTGCAAAGCCGCGTATTCACACATTTCTTGCTACAAGCGATATTCATCTGCAGTACAAACTGATGATGACACGCGAACAAGTGATTGATAGAGTTCGCGAGATGGTTGCCTACGCTGTTGCATACTTTACAAATGCGGGGCTCGCGCCAGATGTTGAATTTTCTCCTGAAGATGCTGGGCGTTCAGATAGAGAATTTCTAGTGTATGTGCTTCAAGCAGCCATAGAAGCTGGCGCTACAACACTCAATATTCCAGATACCGTTGGCTACTGCACACCAGAAGAATATGGCGCTCTTATTGCGTACCTGCGCGAGCATATACCAGGGGCAAAGAATGTAATATTTTCAACACACTGCCATAATGACTTGGGGCTTGCCACAGCAAATACCCTTGCTGGAATCCGCAATGGTGCACGGCAAGTTGAAGTAACTATCAACGGTATTGGTGAACGCGCAGGTAACACGTCGTTGGAAGAAGTAGTAATGGCACTGCATACGCGTTCATCACAATATGGAGTGTTTACTGGTATTCACACACAGCATATCGCGCGTACATCGCAAATGGTGTCGCATTATACGGGCTTGAGCGTTCAGTTTAATAAGGCTATTGTTGGGGCAAATGCTTTTGCGCATGAGGCAGGCATTCATCAGGACGGTATGCTTAAGCACTGGCAGACGTATGAGATCATGAAACCAGAAACAGTTGGCTGGACTGCTTCTCGTCTTGTTCTTGGCAAACATTCCGGTCGCCACGCTTTCAAAATGCGCCTTAAAGAAATGGGCTACCCCTTGCATGATGACGAGCTTGATAAGGCATTCGCTCGATTCAAACAGCTGGCGGATAAGAAAAAAACTATTACCGATGCAGATTTGGAGGCAATTGTGTCCGACGAGCTCTACCAGCCTCGCGAATTTTTCACACTCGAAGATATGCAGGTTATCTGTGGCAAAGCAGGTATGCCGACAGCAACAATTTGCTTGCGCGATGCTATGGGACGCAAAACAACTGTGGCAGCGATTGGTTCAGGTCCGATTGATGCAGTGTTTAAAGCAATTGATGAGATTGTGAAAGCCCCATCGAACCTTCTGGAATTTGCAGTTCATGCTATTACAGAGGGTATGGATGCTCTTGGGGAAGTAACAGTACGCCTCGAAACAATTGAAGAAAAGCCCCGTACATTCGGTGGACATGGGGCAGATTTGGACATTATCGTTGCATCAGCAAAAGCATACTTGTCGGCTCTTAATCGAATGCTTGCTGCACAAGGTACAAGCAAACAGGATGTAACGTCGACACTTGAGCTGAGAACGGCATAAACACTGCTCTTGTACAAGACCCTGATGTATGCCATAGTAAGGCATGTCAGGGCTTTTTGTTCTTCAGCAGAATGTTCTTCGGTAGAAATGTTATAGCTTGTGCTGTATGCTGGTACGAAGAAAGCATAATCGGCGTATGAGTATTCCATTGTTTCCCTTGTAGAGTATGCGTATGAGTGCTGTGGCATCATATTCTGGATGCATTCCAAGTATTGAGCATGTCAAAGCAGCAGAGCTTAGAATGCGTAGTGTGGTGCGCCAAACGGCATTAGAGCACAACGTGAATCTCTCGGAAGAGTTCGCTGCAAACATCTACCTTAAGCGAGAGGATCTTCAGGTTGTTCGCTCCTATAAAATTCGCGGTGCATACAACAAGATTTCAAGTTTATCGCCAAGCGAGCTAGAACGAGGGGTTGTTTGTGCATCTGCTGGGAATCACGCGCAAGGGGTAGCGTTGTCGTGCCACAAGCTTCGTGTTCATGGAAAAATCTATATGCCTGTGCCAACACCGCAACAGAAAGTACGACAGGTCGCTATGTTTGGCAAAGAATTTGCAGAGATTGTTTTAGCTGGCGACACGTTTGACGATGCATACAAAGAAGCTATGCAGGATTGCGCACGGCACGGTAAAACATTTATTCATCCATTCGACGACCCTAAAATTATTGAGGGGCAGGCAACTGTTGGTCTGGAAATACTCGATGACGCTGAAATACCAATAGACTATGTGTTTATTCCTATCGGCGGTGGTGGACTAGCTGCTGGCGTAGCAAGTGTATTCAAGGCGCTTAGTCCGTCTACAAAACTTATAGGTATTGAGCCAATGGGTGCTCCAGCAATGTACGAATCGCGCAAGCAAGGTGTCAATGTCATGCTGGAGAAAATCGATAAGTTCGTCGATGGCGCTGCTGTAAAGCGCGTGGGCGACCTAACGTTTGCTATCTGTCAGGAGTATATTGATGATATCGTTCTTGTTCCCGAAGGGCAAATTTGTACAAGGATTTTACGCCTATACAATGAGGAAGCAATTGTTGTTGAGCCGGCTGGAGCGCTCTCGATTGCAGGATTAGAGCACTACCGTGAGAATATTCGAGGCAAAAATGTTGTGTGTATTTTGAGTGGCAGTAATAATGACATCACTCGCACAGAAGAAATCAAAGAGCGGTCTATGCTGTACGAGGGATTGAAACACTATTTCATTGTAAGCTTCCCGCAGCGTGCTGGTGCCTTACGCGAGTTTTTATCCGACGTGCTCGGACCGACAGATGATATTACATACTTCCAGTATTCCAAGAAGACAAGCCGTGAGCGAGGTCCGGCGGTTGTTGGTTTAGAGCTGCAACACCGTGAGGATTTCCATGCTCTCATAGAGCGCATGAAAGCTCGCAACATTAGATACGAATATCTGAACGATAGACCAGAACTCTTACGGTATATTGTGTAGCTTATGCGTACAGTATTGAACCTTTTGGGTATCGTGCAAGTCATATGTATTGAACCATGAGAATAACGAATCCTATGCGCTGTACAATCGTATAGAAAAGCAAGGGCAATCTGCACATTTCATAATTGCTAGTTCCACGTACACCGAAGGAGGACTGCTATGCTACCGGCACTTTCCCTTAGTACGTTTATTCGGGCAATCAATGATATGGAGCGAACACGGTTTGAAGTTTTGAATGGTTTAAAAATGATTCGCTCGAATTTTCATCACAACAAAATTTATCCTGATCTCAGCACGTTGGTAGAGCTTTTTGAAGGGTTGCAGTCTATCATGCAGAACGCGGAGAGTGTGCGCACCAAAGCTCACAAAAGCGTCAAGGACATAGACATAGAGGAACGCAAGGTTGTGTATGAAGAGACACCTATTGCAGACCATGATTTTGAGCAAATACGTGAGTTAATTACATGGGCATTGCCGTTGATTCAAGATGCTATTGAAGAAGGCAAAACCATGTTCGAGTTCGTTGACGAGAATTTATCAATGGAGGTTGTTGGTATTCTCCCTTCGTATTTGGAAGAAGGCTATATTTTCGTTCCCGACAACACGTCATCGGTGCTGTATTTGCTGAAGTTTGAGGTATCAATTTTCACCGGAGCGAATGAGCAGTATCGTAGCCTAAAAACCTCAGTTATTAAAACACTGCGTCGAACGCCAATTATGCAGCCAATTCAAAGCATTAAGCTCGACCTTGTCCGAGAGTTTCCCGAGATGCCTAATCCTGCAACATATGCCTTCGAAACAGATCTAGAGTTTCCGTTTTATGAAACCATTTTGCCTGTAGCAAAGCGTCGTCTTTTAAGGCACTTATACTCTTAGATAAGATGATGTCTGCTTGTAACTAAGCAGAGAAGCATGTATGGAATGCAGGTGGGAATTTCGCCTGCATTTTTTATGCTATATAAATTTTATGCCGGGGAATGCACAATATAACATAGCAAATTTGTAGATTGTGCTGTCTACAAATGGTACAGTATTGATTGTTCGATTTGCCAAGAATTGCTGAGGTGGTATGCAGCGTAGTATTGCCTTGTGGTGTGTAGTAGTGTGTACAGTGTGTATAGAATTAGGGTACATTGCGCATACTCATGAGGCACGAGCACAATCTATACGACGTGGTAAGACAACACCACAGAACAATAACAAGCGTATAACCGACGTAACGCCGCAGGGTTTCCTACAAAGAACCATTCGTGCTCCTGTCGCAACGCAAGGAACACTGAGACCAGATGCGCCAAAGCTTATTGTTATTATGTCGTTTGACCAAATGCGGGGGGATTATCCTCGCCGCTGGGGGCACTTGTGGTCGCAGCAAGGCTTTAATCGTATCATACGTCAAGGTGCGTATTTTCCTGAATGCTACTTTAACCATGCTTCCAATATCACTGCGCCCGGACACTCTGTGCATCTTACGGGCGTATATCCTTGGAAATCCGGGATTGTTGGGAATGATTTTTATGACCGCCTAGCGGGACGCAAGCTATACTGTGTACAAGATACTGTACACAAGACATTCGGTATATCGAATCCTGAAGAATGGTGCTCACCTGCCAATTTACAAGTGCCAACACTTGGCGATTATCTGAAAACCCTCTCCCCAAAGAGTCGGGTTGTTGGTATTTCTCAGAAAGATCGTGCAGCCATACTGATGGCAGGGCACAACGCCGATGCTGCATACTGGTTCGAGTTTGAAGCAGGAGGCTATACAACATCAGAGTATTATGTGCAAGAGTTCCCTGCATGGCTAAAGAGATGGAATGAACAGAACGATTTCCGCACATACTCTGGGAAAGTATGGAACGCTGAAATTAGCGATGAATATGCACTTCCTGATACTGCTCGATGGGAAGGGAATTTCGGGAGAATGCGGAATATCTTCCCCCATACTGTGAGCGATATGCACACAAGCGCCACACTGAGTGCCTACACATCGAACTTTATGGTAATGCCTCAAGCAGTTGAGCATTTCTTCAAGTTTGCTAAGGCAGTTTTCAAAGAAGAGCACCTTGCGCGAGACACTATACCCGATATCTTGTGTCTTAGCATTTCCTCGACCGACTATTGTGGACATGCCTTTGGACCTGATAGCCGTGAGCTTCAAGAACTTTATGTGCATGTTGACAGGATGCTTGCTGATTGGATTGATTTCCTTGATGAACACGTTGGGCGCAAGAACTATACGCTTGTAATTACATCCGATCACGGTGTTGCTCCTGTTCCAGAATATGTGCGCCATACTGTGCCGGGTGCTGATGCAGGGCGTCTGAAAGCGCTGGATGTCATTGAAGCAATCGATACATACATGCGTCAGACATTCCCAGTAGGTGCAGCGATGAAGTGGGTGGAATTTTACGAACCACCATCACTCTTTCTCAATCCAGAAGCCATAAGACTTGTTACCACAACGCCATTTGGTACGCGGCATTCACTGCCAACGTCAGTAGAAGTGCTTGACTCACTTGCTGCATTCTTACTACGTATGCCCGGTGTAGGAATTGTGCTCACAAAGCAACAACTCGAGGACAATAGATGTCCTGAATATCTTTCTGCATGGCAGTTTGCGCTTGTCCGTCATGATTTTTTTGCTCAACGAACAGGTGATATTGTGTTCTATCCAGCGAAATTTTGGATAACGGGTAGCGTTACAGCAACACATGGCACTCCCCATGACTACGACCGTCATGTCCCATTAATGCTTATGGGAGCTGGTGTCAAGCCCGGATACTATCGCGATGCCAAAGTCTCACCGGCTGACATTGCACCATCGCTTGCTCAAATCTTGGGGATTGTGATGGCGCGTCTTGATGGTACAGTGTTGCCTTGGAAATAATCTAGGAGTACCTCTCTACACGAAGATCCTATGATGCGATATGCTCTTGGTGCGTGCTTTGCGGCATGTTGTACTCTTGCTGTAGCTGCATTATCATTATACTGTCAAACTCACACGCATGCATCGCGACAATCTCGCGGTACTGGGTATAGGATGCAGCATGTCACGGTACAGGATGTACTGAGTCTTATACGACCAAATCCCGATACTGTGCGAATAATAAACTTTTGGGCAACGACGTGTCGTCCATGTGTCGAGGAATTGCCATATTTTGAGCGGATATACCGTGCATACGCCATTCCAGTGGGGCAAGCAAAGCCTGTGCAGGTTGTTTTGGTGAGTCTAGACTTCGCACGTGATGTTCAGGCAAAGGTTATTCCTTTTGTACAAAAGCATGGATTAACAGCAAAGGTAGTGTTCTGGGGCACGCCAAAGAGTGAAGAGATAGAGGCTGTGGATACTCAATGGACAGGAGCAATACCAGCAACGATAATTGTTGGGACACGCGAAGGACAACGACAATTCTTGGAGAAAAAGCTCAGCTTCGAAGAGCTAGAAAACTTGGTGAAAATGTATATTTTCCCGTAAATTTGCAAGCTTTTGTTTCACACAACTTGGACTATGCCAATGAACAACATACTATCTGCTGTGATTTGCAGCCTTCTGTGGCTCAACCTAACAGTACATGCAAACGATGGGTACAAAGTTGGTGATATTGCGCGAGACTTTCGCCTAAAGAATGTTGACGGAACGATGATTTCTTTGAAAAGCTATCCCGATGCTAAAGGTATCATTGTGATATTTACGTGCAATCACTGCCCGTATGCGAAAGCGTATGAAAGCCGCATAATTGCTTTGCATAAAAATTTTGCTCCTCAAGGTTATCCTGTTGTGGCTATCAATCCGAATGATCCAGCAGCATATCCAGAAGATTCGTTTGAAAATATGGTGAAGCGTGCTAAAGAAAAGGCATACCCTTTTGCATATCTAGTTGATGAAACGCAAGAAGTTGCTAAAGCCTACGGCGCTACGAAAACCCCACATGTATTTTTGCTGAAAAGAAACGCTGATACGTACGAAGTAGCCTACATTGGAGCAATTGACGACAATAGCGAAAATGCTCAGGCGGTGAAAGAAAAGTACGTAGAAAAGGCGATAGAAGGACTAACTAAGGGAACACCGTATACAACAACCACAAAAGCTGTCGGCTGTAGCATCAAATGGAAGAAGTGACGGGAAATGCTACGCTGCCTATGGTATAGTAGGCTGTCCGAAATCCGAAAATTATCTGATGCGGTGCTATACTATGACTTTTAGTCATAGCTTGTCTTGACTTCTTGGTACTATTTTGCAACGCTGTGGATACGTATTTTTGAATCGTGTACACTAATCATCAATCGAGCGGACAAAGAGCCAGTGCGCTCTTAGAACAACATGATGCAGAACATTGTTTTAGTCCTTTATAAACTTTTACACTTTTACAAAGAGGTGTAGTTATGAAACGACAATTTTCCTTTCTGCTCGCTGTGCTGCTCGTAGCATTTGCAGCACGAACGGCTTGGTCGCAGACCTTTACTTACAGCATGGGGACTACGTGGCAAAGTTCTATGACGTGGACCCTTGGCATGGGTGCAAGTGGGTTTCCGGGACAAGTAGGAAATAACGGTGATGTTACGATATCTTCAACGGTAACATTTGCAGATTCTCCACCGGCATTCCCTATTTCTTCGCTGACAATTGGTGGTACGGCTAGTGTTCAGCTGGGAATGGGAACGCTCACAGTAACTGGTAACTTTAATCTTGGTGCGGGCACAACGCTGACTATTCCTGCTGGAGCAACACTCGTTGTCAATGGTAGTTCGGTCATTGCTGGTACGCTATCGTTGCCTAGCGCAACAAGCAAGGTTATCTTTAATGGTCCGATAACGCAGTCGGGAAGTGGTTCGATTACTGCTGTTATGGGTGCTACAGTGCAGCTTGGAACAGGTGTTACAAGCCTTCCGGGTGCCGTTTTCCAAAGCCCATTTCTAGGGATAATTCAAACGGGGAGTGCACTGACTCTAACATCGAGCTTAACAATGGGTATGAGTGGTGTCTTAAACCTTGCAGCTACAATGACGGTAGCTTCTGGTGTAACGCTGACAATTAATAACAACGCTCCCACAGCAATTACAGGCGGCGGAAATCTGCAAGGTGCTGCAGCAAATGCCATTGTCAACATGACTGGCGGACCGACAGCGTTGCAAGGAACGTGGTTTGCTAATCCGTTCAATGGTACATTGCTAACGTCTACGGCAATGGCTTCGACGCTTACAGGTACCCTAACGATTGGTTCAACAGGCGTCCTCAATCTTGGCAACCAGCTTAACCCTTTTGCAGGAGCAAATATTATTCTTAATAACACAGCTGCAAACTCACTTACTGGTGGAGGAACAGGGAAAATTAACCTTATTGCAGGTGTTACGGTGACACTAGGTCCTGGATTCAATGCTGGTACACTCGATTTCGACCGCTTTGTTAGTCCCATTGCAGGAACACTGAACACAGGTGGTAATCTTACAGCGACGGGAACCGCAGCTCCCGATGTTATCGAGTTTGGCACAGGAAGTATTTTTAACATTACCGGGACGCTTACTATAGCCTCAGGAAAGCGTATTTATATCAATAACACAACAGCAGGTGCATTGCCCGGAACAGGAAGATTTGCTGCTGCTGACAATACGGCAGGAGTGCGGTTTGTTGGTGCTGCTAATGGTGGTGCCGTGCCGGGCTCTGTATTTTCGAATCCATGGAATGGGCGTTTAAGAATTGATGGTAATCTCCAAATCGGTCAAAATGTTGGTATGGCGGGATCGACTGTCTTTAACGCAGGTCCAAATGCAATATTTGACCTTAATGCGAATACCCTTCAAATTAATGATAGTCTGGCACTCAACTGTACGCAAAATGAAGCAACAGTATTTCCCAGTGGTGGCCTCATTACTGCGCTTGCGGGCGGACCAAGTACCGGTGGAGGTCCTGGAGGGCGTGTTGCGATTGGTCCGAATACCTTTGTGGGATTCGTTCCAGCAGCACGTCTGGGAACTGGAACGAACTGGAATGGCGGAAACTTGTTTATTCATGGAGCATCAGCATTGAATGCAAACTACACGTTTAACAGTGGTACATTCCTCTTCCTACAGCCAAATGCAGTATTGCAAGTTGCATCAAACCGTACACTTACGCTTAGTGGGCGAATCTTGGGTACAGGTAGAATCAACGGGCAAGATAATACCGCAACTGTTACTCTCACTGCCACGTTCCTCGATCCAGCGGGTATCCATCGTCTGCCCGGAGCAAACTTTGGCACGCCAAACTTTGATGGGCAGCTTAATATTACTGGTGTAACATCGCCCTTCCAGTTATCAGGTAGCTTGCGTATGGGACCAAATGCTATCTATAACCGTGCAACGGTGCAGACAGTTGTTAACACCCCTGACACGCTGTTTTTCAATCAAACTGCTGTAAATGGCCTAGATGCTGGTACAGGTACATTTACTGGTACAGGTACACTGTTTTTTGGAAATAATGCACTTGGTGGAGTGTTCCCTGATGCTGCTGTGCCAAGTGGCACGGGTCCAATGAATTTTAGTGGACGCATTATTCTTGGGGATAATGTCAATTTTGCAAATAACTATTTGCTAAATAGTACAACTGTTTTGCAGCTCAATGGTACAAGTCGAGTTAATGCTAGCGTTACGCTAACTATCAATAACATGGCAGCAAATTCCCTTACAGGATCGGGTCGGCTATCGGCGCAGGCACCAACAAGCCAAGTCGTTTTTAATTCAAGTGCTAATAATAGTATAGTTCCTGGCAACAACTTTGTCAGTCCGTATATTGGACAAATAACAACGAACGGGCCAATGACCTTAACAGGCAGCTTGAACATGGGAGGAACAAGTGTTCTCGCTCTTGGTGGTAATCTAACAATTGCACCTACTGCTTCTCTCACACTAGGTATGAATGCTGTACCTACTACTGCACTGCCAGGATCATTTTTTCTTGTAGGGCAACCTAGTGGTGGGAATAGCCCAGAAATTGTTCTTGCAAGTGGCGCGCTTGGTGGACAAGTTCCAATACCGTCGCGCATCCAAACTGGCTCTATGATGTCAGAGTTTGGTGGGCGCTTGACTATTGGCACAGGGTATGCAATTACTGCCAATACTGCTATTAACCAGCCTGCAATATTGAATATTCAGACAGGAGCACAACTTCTGGTGAATGCTGGAGTAACACTGTCACTCAACACGACAAATTCGCCTGCGACGGGTCCGGGTACAGGAACAATCCAAGGACAAAATAACACCTCCGTTATTAGTTTTGGCAATGGGTTCAATGGTGGTACACTGCCGGGAGCAATACTTGCTAGTCCATTTGTTGGGCAAGTCATTATTCCTTCAGGTGGTCTAAGTCTGAGTGGCAGCCCCACAATGGGTCCAAGCAGCATCTTGCTGCTCAATGGTAACCTCAATGTTAATGCTGGGTCATCACTAACGCTTGCTGGCGGGGTCAATTCTGTACAAGGCACAGGCTTATTAAACGGTGCCAATAACACAGCGTGCATTGTTCTAGCTGCTGGATTTAATGGTGGTCAGATCCCCGCATCACGCTTTGCGAATCCGTTTAATGGCTGCTTGCAAACACAAGGGGCGATGACACTTAGTGGAACGATGGTCTTTGGAGCACCATCATCGCTGAGTATTGGCGGTAACTTGACAATACCGGCAAACACAGCGCTTCTTTTGGCTATGTCTGGTGCTAACACAATTTCTGGAACAGGTATCTTTACTGCTGCCGCTGCTTCCTCGACTGTTACGCTTGGTATCAATGCTAATGGCTCATCGATTCCAAGTGCGAACTTTGCGAACTATAATGGTGTCTTGAATATGTCCTCCTCGATGAACTTGAATGGTTCGCTGACACTCGGACCTACAGGTATTCTCGATATCGGAGGCGGAGGAAATAAACTGACACTTGGAACAGCAAACCTTTCGGTCGTGAATCCTATACGCAATACTAGTGCTACGGCATACGTAATTACGAATAGCACAGGTGGTCTTACGCTGAACAATCCATCAGCAACGTCCTTCTTCTATCCGATTGGCAGGTCAGCAGATTCATACACACCACTAGCACTTGTTAATGCTGGTGCGTCGGATGTTTTCACTGTACGCGTGCGCTCAGGTATCACAAATAGCCCAGCAACATTCCCGAATTTTGTGAATGTTGAATGGCTGATTACACAAGCAGGTACAGGTGCTCGTAGTATACGTGTTGCTCCACAATGGGCAGCGGCGAATCAACAAGGTCCGAACTTCAATATAAACGCTGTCGGGCTGGGTGTGTTTGTTAATAACAACTATGTGTTGACAGCAACAGGTGCTTCGATTAGCGTTGGTAGTGGTCTTGTGACGGCTCCGAATGGTGCTTTCACCGCAACATTTGATAATACGCCGCTGGTAGCATACTCGCGTGTTGTAATCCCACCGCCAATGATTATTCAACCGGTTGTTACTAGCATCAATCCTACAAGTTTGCCAGTAAGCAACGATCCATTTACAATACAGTTTTTCGGCGTCAATCTTGGCAACATTCGTAGTGTTACTGCACGTAATCTTAATAGTAATGCTGAAGTTCCTGGAACGATCACAGATATTTCCGGATCGCTGCTAACAGTAAATTTCCCCGGTATCGTGCGGGGTATTGCTGGTACAGTTCAAATTACTTTGACAAATGCTACAATGCCCGGATTTACAACGGCGAACTTGACAATTACACCTATTTCCAGTCCTACGCTGACAGCTGTAAGTCCTGCAACGACAACAGCCTCAGGGCGACCTTTTACGGTAACACTTACCGGTACGAACTTCTTGGCACAGTCGGTCTTTACAGTCAATGGTGCTGCTGCACGCGTTATGCGTGCTACGACGGCGACGTCTGTTGCATTAGAAGTGCCTGCAACACTCAACAACACTGCAAACACGATAACATTTACCGTTCGTAATACAGATGGCCAGACTGCAAGTATTACATATACGATTGGTCAAGCACCGCGACCGTTTATTGAAAATGTTGCGCCGAGAGCAGTGTTTGCAGGAACGGATGGTGTAACAATAACAATTGATGGCTCAGGATTCTTTCCAGGCAACTTCCTAACCCTGTTCTTCGGCAATACGCAACTGCCTGTTAATGTTGTTAGCTCGACTCGCTTGACGGTGACTGTACCAGCAAGTTTGCTGACAAGAGTTGGCTTCCCATCGATTATCATCACAAATTCCGACGGTCAGTCTATTGGTTATGTCTTCTCAATTCTTGAGCGCGCTCCACTAGGTCCGACACCTGTGTTGAGAAGCTTTACACCAAGCACAACGACAGCAACTGGTAGAGCCTTCACCGTTGTTCTGACAGGAAGTAACTTTAGTCTCAATGCCCTTGTAAGCGTTCGTGGTAATATCGTAACACCGATAAGCCGCGATACGAACCGCTACGTTGTTGAAGTTCCTTCAAACCTCAATACACCTGAGCCGCTCGATATTGTCATACAGAACCCTGACTTGCAGTTTGTTACAGCGCGTATTAATGTCGGGCAGCCTCTCCCAGCACCTGTCATCAGTAGTATTACACCTATGACGACTCGCGCGACAACTGAAGGGCGCGCCTTCACTCTGACTGTAAGCGGAACGAACTTTACAACCAACGCTACAGTCCTGCTCAATGGACGCCCGCTGCAAATTGTGTCGCAGACAGCAACAACGATTGTTGCAATCGTGCCATCGAATAGGCCACCAGTAGTGAACTTTATTCCTGCTGAGAATACCGTGGTAGTCTTAAACAGTGATGGACAAGCAACTGCTGCAGCAATTTTGCTTGTGTCGGCGCCTGTGGCTGTTCTTGAGAGTACGCTTCCTGGATTTAGCGTATACCCAAGTCCAGTGCATGACATAATCACAGTTCAAGGTGGCTTCGAGCGTCCATCGAATGTTGTTGTCAGCGTAAGCAATATTCTTGGTCAGCGTGTGCTTATCTTGAGTGATCAGCAAGTTTCTGGTGCGTACAGCCGGCAAATTAATCTTGCAGGATTGCCATCGGGTAGCTATATTTTAGAGGTAAGCGATGGAGCGCGTCGGTTCGTCCAAAAAATCATGAAGTACTAGGCTTATTCTTGCTTTCGGTATGGTTCTTGCAGGGCGAGAATCTACCGAATCTATAAAACTGTTTGATACAACGGCAGTTCCGCGTATCTTTGCGGGGCTGCCGTTTGTATGTTCATAGTCGAAGACTAACGTGAGTATCACACATTTCGCAAAAACGTATGCAACAGGTAACACTAGAAACGATAGTATCGCTTGCAAAGCGCCGTGGTTTTGTGTTTCAGTCGTCGGAAATTTATGGTGGACTCAATGGTTGTTGGGATTACGGTCCGCTTGGTGTAGAACTTCTTCGCAATCTTAAAGATGCATGGTGGAAATCGATGACCTATCGCGATGATATTGAAGGCATAGATGCTGCAATTCTTATGCATCCGCGTGTGTGGGAAGCAAGCGGGCATGTGGCGAACTTTACAGATCCAATGATTGACAATAAGGTCAGCAAAGCACGCTATCGTGCCGATAACTTGATAGAAGAGCATATTGCAAAACTTGAGAAAAATGGCAAGCACGAGCGTGCGCGTAATCTTGCTGCGCGGCTTTCTGCAGCTCGCGAGCCTGAGGACTTCTACCAAATTATCATAGATGAAGAAATTGCTGACCCAGCAAGTGGCTCGAGGGATTGGACACCAGTGCGGTACTTCAATCTTATGTTTAAAACCTTTATCGGCTCGGTAGAGGATGCCAATAGCGTAGTGTATTTGCGCCCTGAAACAGCGCAAGGTATCTTTGTAAACTTCCGTAATGTCCTTGATTCATCGCGCCAGAAGATACCGTTTGGTATTGCTCAGATTGGCAAGGCATTTCGCAATGAAATCAATACCAAGTATTTTCTCTTTCGCACAAGAGAGTTTGAGCAAATGGAAATGCAATACTTTATTAAGCCGGGCATGCATGTGGAGCAATTTGAGTATTGGCGTGAGCAGCGCTTTCAGTGGTTTCTGGAGCTTGGTATGACGACCGATGTTTTGCGCTTCAAGCCTCATGATAAGCTTGCGCACTATGCTGCTGCGGCTGTGGATATAGAATTCAAATTTCCTTTCGGGTGGGGAGAAATCGAAGGCATACATTCGCGCACAGATTTCGACCTCTCGCGCCATGAGGAGTATTCAGGGAAAAAGTTGGAATTTGTGGATACAGGAACAAAAGAGCGTTTCGTGCCCTATGTGATTGAGACGTCGATAGGCGCTTCTCGTTCATTTATGGCATTTTTGTGTCACGCCTACACCGTGGAGCATGTTCCTGATGCCGAAGGCGACGATGCCGAGCGCACAGTATTGAAATTCCACCCAAAACTTGCTCCTATTAAGGCTGCTGTGCTGCCTTTAGTCAAAAAGGACGGAATGCCAGAATTTGCAGAAAAGTTATACCGAGACTTACAAAAGTCCTTCAATGTACAGTATGATGAATCTGCCGCTATTGGTCGCCGCTATCGCCGTCAGGATGAAATCGGAACACCATTCTGTATCACTATCGATGGAGAATCCCTGAGCGATGGCACAGTAACGGTGCGTGAACGTGATTCTATGCAACAAATTCGTCTTGCTGCTGACAAGGTAAAAGAGTACATACTGCAACGCATTTTGTAAGCATCATTCTCGAGCAGCGATATAATAGACCTTGTGCAAGAACCATGACTACGCCTCATGTTCAAGATTCAAAGACAGCACTGTACGATGATGAGCACATCACCCGACGCATGAATAGCAAGGTAAAGTATGTCTTTCTGGCGTTCTTAGCGGGGTTCAGCATTATTGCGGTGAAGTTGTTTGTTATCCAGATTATTTGGGCGGAGTACTATCAAGATATTGCACGCCGTCAGTATGAATCAAAAATTGAACTCCCTGCAGAACGTGGCAAAGTGTTCGACCGCAAGTATCGCTTAGTTGCTACAACGGTGGAGAAACTGTCCCTTGCTGTCGATCCAAAAATGCTTAAGGATACACTAGGGATTCTACGCACCCTAGCAGTTATCACTGGTGAGCCCATCGAACGTTACATAGCAAAGATTCGTGGTGCACGCTCACGCTTTGTATGGCTCGAACGGGCAATAGATGTGCCGTCTGCTGCTCTGATGAAAGCACTCGATACACTCGAAGATAGTGGCCTTATCAAAGTTCGAGAGCCCCGCCGTAGTTTTGCCTATGGTTCGCTGGCTGCGCAAATACTTGGTTTTACAAATGCTGAAGGGAAAGGTGCGAGTGGTATTGAGCTTGGATGGGATTCAGTGTTATCGGGAAGGAACGGATACATGTTTCTTCAGCGCGACGGTCGCGGTAGAAAACGCCCTGTTCCTGAAGCGCCGATGCTTGCCCCACAAGCAGGATACTCCCTTGTCCTGACATTGGATATGGACATGCAAACAATTGTCGAGAGTGAACTGCGCCAAGGCGTGGAGTACGCGGAGGCAGTGTCTGGGTCGGCAATTGTTCTCCAGCCTGCAACAGGGGCTATTCTAGCGATGGCCAGCTATCCAAGCTTCAATCCTAATGACCTTTTCGGTGCAACGCCTGAACTGACACGTAATTCCTGCTTTACCGATACCTATGAGCCCGGCTCGACCTTTAAAGCTATCACCGCTGCAGCGTTGCTAGAGGAACATAAGGTGTCTCCAGGCGATATTGTTGTAGGAGCAGAAAAGATTTCTGGACGCGACGGTGTGGTTGTTGTTCGGGATGAGCACCCAGTCGGGCGAGTTACATTTGCGCAAGCGTTGGAAAAATCAAGTAATGTTGTAATTGCCACCCTTGCCCAGCGCCTTTCTACACCTAAATTTTACAAGTATACACGGGATTTTGGTTTTGGCATTTTCACTGGCATTGATGTACCCGGCGAAGTACGTGGTACAGTCAAAAAACCTGCAGAATTTGACTATACAACAAAAATGTATATGGCGCATGGCTATGAGCTTTCGGTTACCGTTCTTCAACTTGCCAATGCATATGCAACAATAGCGAATGGCGGCGTCATGATGAAGCCATACCTTGTGCAGCGTATCATAGATGCCGAAAGAAAGGATGTACAGGTATTTGAGCCGCAGCGCGTTCGGCGTGTTATTTCTGAAGCTACTGCAACGACGCTCACGCATATTCTGTGTGGTGTTGTTGAGCGTGGTACCGGGATGTCGGCACGCGTTCCCGGACTAGCAATTGCGGGAAAAACAGGTACATCGCAACAAATTATTGGGGGGAAATACTCAAAGCGCGATTACAATGCTTCGTTTGCAGGATATTTCCCAGCTGACAAGCCTGAAGTTGTAATTGTTGTTCGCATAGACAAGCCGCGCAAAGGATACTATGGCGCTGACGTTGCAGCACCTGTATTTCAGCGCATAGCCCAGAAGTTTGTCTCTTCTGGACTTGTTTCTACGGGCAGTCGTGGAATGCTAGCCTCAGAACAAGCGGCCGACACAAGCAAGGGCAAAGTGCTTCCTAGCAAGACACCTTCGGGCATAGCACAACGCCAAGGCACATTGGTGGAAGTTCCAGACTTTCGGGGATTGCTGTGGAATGATGCGCTGGATGTCGCTCAGCACGTAGGACTCAAAATTGCTATGCCAAATGCATATGCAAAAACTGGCGAAATCGTTATCAGCGGACAGAGAGTGAACGCCGGTACTCTAGTAAAGGTAGGAACAGTAATTGCTGTGGATGTCTTGCAACCGGATTTTCTGAGCGAAAAGGTCAGTGCTGCTACGATTCCCAATGTTCGTGGTATGAGTGTCCGTAGAGCATTAACGCTATTGCATGCAGCAGGCATCAAGACCAAAGTTATTGGGCACGGGGGAGTAGTTGTGCGGCAGGAGTTTCGCGGTGGCAAAGAGCCACTATGTATTCTTGACTGTGTGCGAGAATAGAATAGCCTGAAAACTTGTGCCCGGAGCGGGACTTGAACCCGCACGTCTTATACAAGACCCAGGATTTTAAGTCCTGTGCGTCTGCCATTCCGCCACCCGGGCATGCTAGGAGGAGAGTAAAGCCATACCATAAAGATGCAAGGGAGTGACAAATATGTACCTTTTTTCTTGAATTTGCAAATAGCATATGCACACAGAGTACATGATTGCTAGGGCATGCCTATGCAATAGGGGCAAGATTTTTTGCAACATCAGTGCGATACGCTATCCATGCTGGAAGCAGAGAAACAAGAATCGTTAACCCCACAACACCAAACACTACACCCGTATCAATATTGTACCAGAGAGAAAATGTAAGCTGTACTCCTATTTGATTTTGTACGAAGGGTTGTGCGAGTATCAAGCCAAAACGCGCAACTAGGATTCCAACAATACTACCAAGCACACTAATAGCAGAAGCTTCTCCTACAATCAGTGCAACAATAGAATAGCGGTGAGCACCGAGCGAGCGAAGAATAGCAATCTCGCGGCGACGCTCGTTGAGCGATGTGTAGAGTGCAACAATAATGGATATTGCTCCGAGAATGATACTGATATATGACACGCTAAGCAAGATTCCACTGATATTACCTACTACTTGAAAAAGTCCAGCAATTTCACGCATAGGTACTGCGGCTTGTACTGCTGTATTCTCATTGACATTTCGTACAAAGCTGTCGTAGAAGACTGGACTCTTGAGCCTAACAACTAGCGCTGTAACTGTTGTAAATTCGGGAGGAAGAGCATGATGGTGTTCTGCTCGCGCTTCTGCTGTTTCTGCATGAGTATGGTTTTTCGCACTCGTGCGATGATGCTCCCCATGATGTTCATGGGATTGTATTGTTGAGTCTGCTGCCGGCTCGGTACGCGCGTCACCGTTGCTCTGTTCAAGTGCTTGCTGTGCAGCCTCCTGAGCTTCTTGGTATTCATGATAGTGAACATCCCATATAGTCCACATAGTCATGTACACTGCTCGGTCAAGAGCTGTTGCTGTAGGAGCAAGGACACCAACAATTGGTATTGTCCCATGTTCGTGAGTGCCTTGCTCGTGTATGTCTATGCCATGACGCATGACAACAGAATCACCAACGCTAAGCCGAAGATTTGCTGCGACTTCTGCACCTAGCACTGCCTCGAAGTGTTTACCAAACGGTCTCCCTTTTGCTATAGAGACACGTGCTCCTTTGCGGTACTCGAAGGCAGTAAAGAGCTCTGGTGTTGTGCCTATGACTTTGTATCCAGCAACGTTATCGCCAAAGACCATAGGAAGGCTGAATTTGACACGTTTGTCGGCTTGTAGGCGCTCGCAGTCAGTAAGGGGAAAGTTCCCTACTGGGGCGCCGATGTGATATATAGTATTGAGCACAAGCTGGAGTGGGCTGCCTTTCGCCCCAATAATAATTTCGTATCCTGTGTCTTTTTGCGAAAAAGCGTGTTCTGTTTCAATTCGCAAGGTGAGAATGCTTGCTGTAAGTGCAACACCCATAGCAATAGCTGTACCCGTCAGAGTATTTGCAAAAGCCCGTTGTTGGAGAAAGCGTACTAAGAGAGTAGAGATGCGCATAGTACGTGGTATCGCTATTGATACGCTTGTTCAACATGTGTACACACGACCCTAGACAGATTGCAACATAACGCTTTCAATCTGTTCTACAAAAAATATTCCCTGCTAAGCACTCTGTGGTGCAAGCATGTGCATGTGCAAGTCGTGCAAAAGTATATAGCCTGTTGCTGCTAGCTATGCTCATTACTAGTTGTAACAAACTTATAACACTCTTGTTGCTGAAGTAGAGCCTTCAGTGCTTTATTATGGTTGTCTTATGGTGTTGTGGGGATTGTGTGTGTCGGCATATTGTCCACCTGCCCACGCCAAACCCATGCACATACCACTAATGGCAAACCACCACCATGACTGCTGAATAGCCACGAGCGGAGGCGGACCGTTCCTGAAAATTGAAGCGATAAGACCAAATACCACGCCAAAAAGAGCACCACCAAGTGCGCCAATTACAGCAAAGCGTGCGAAGAGAATGATAGTATTCATACCCATTCATAGAATATGGAATAGTGCTTGAAAACAAGGCAAGGATACAGTGCTTAACACTACAAGTACAAGTAGTAGAGTATATGTTCCCAATCACAGGGCAGATTTTGTTTGTAGAAAAATACA
>JANWZB010000119.1 GCA_025055035.1 Candidatus Kapaibacterium sp. | reverse complement strand
GTCCGCGCGAAAAAGCCATTTATTGCCCTCAACTGTAGTGCAATCCCAGCAGACCTCTTGGAATCAGAATTGTTCGGTTACCAGAAGGGAGCATTTTCTGGTGCCACGCGCGACAAACGCGGTCTTATCGAAGAAGCACACGAAGGAACGCTTTTCCTTGACGAAATCGGTGAAATGCCGCTACCGCTACAAGCCAAACTCCTGCGCGTCCTAGAAACTCACAAGCTTGCACGCGTTGGCTCAACTGAACTTCTCGACATAGATTTTCGTATCATCGCTGCTACCAATGCTAATCCCCAAGAAGAAATTGCAGCAGGACGCTTCCGTGCAGACTTATACTATCGCTTGGAAGGCTTTACTATTGTTCTTCCGGCTCTGCGCGACCGTCAGGAAGACATTGAAATCCTTGCGCGTTATTTCCTCAACACGTTTGCCGCAAAGTACAAGAAGAATGTTGCTCATATGAGCCAAGAGTTTATTGAAGCCCTGAAGCAACGCCGATGGAAAGGAAATGTACGAGAGCTTCGCAACTCGATTGAGCGTGCTGTTGTTCTATGCTCCGGAACAACCCTAACCCCTGATCTCCTGTCCCCTGAGCTCGATGATTTACATTTCCAAGGCCATCTTCCTCATGCTGCCTATACACCATACGGCCAGCCCATACTGGGAGCACCAGCATACCCAGTGTCTCCGCTATCGTATTCTCCACCTCCGGCAGTAAGTCATATCTCTTCTTATGCAGCACCTCAGTATCCTGCTGCTCATAGATTCACCCAGAACAACGCTTCTGCTATAGCAACCCCCTATACCATCGAACATCACGCTGCACACTCTACCTCACCTTCTAACGAACAGCAGCAAACCCAGTTACCAGCACTACAGCCTGAACCTGCACAAGAGTCTTATCCTCAATTCTCACTACGGCGAGCAGAAGACGAGCGCGCTCGTCAGGAAATTATCGCGGCATTGCAAGCATCTGGTGGGCATCGTGAAAAGACGGCAAAGCTTCTAGGCATTAGCCCTGCTACACTCTACCGCAAACTTCAGAAATACGGTATCCATTAGAACAGCAGTAGCATACAGCGCACTACTGCTACGATAATAACGCACATTCTCTTGCTGTATCACACTCCCTATGAATACCTGCGTTTCACCGCACCAGCATGCTAAATTTCCACTTACAGGGCTTGTACCTCAAGAGCTCGCAGAGTTCTTTGTTTCAATTGGTGAGCCGCAGTATCGGGCGCTTCAGCTCTTCAAGCGCTTATACACAAGCCAGCAGCTTTCCTTTGAGACTATAACTGAATTTCCGATTGCACTTCGGCAGCGTCTTGCAGACCTAGCACATCTCTATACATTGACACTCACAAAGCTCCAGCAGTCCTACGATGGCACAATAAAGTTTCTCTTCCATTTGCATGATGCACGATCTATTGAAACAGTTCTGATCCCTAGCGAAATACTTGGCAACAACGGTACACCGAAGCGCCGTACACTGTGTGTTTCTACGCAAGTAGGTTGCTCACTCAATTGCAAATTCTGCGCGACAGCATCGCTCAAAATGAAGCGTAATCTCAGCGCCGGGGAAATTATCGAGCAATTTCTTCTTGCACAACAGCATGTTCGCGAACCTATCACAAATCTTGTCTTTATGGGCATGGGCGAGCCAATGCTAAACTACGACAACGTCATGCGTGCGGTAGAGATCCTGACACACCCAGCTACTAAACTTCTAGGTAGCCGTCGTATTACGCTCTCAACAGCAGGAATCATTGATGGTATCTATCGTATGGCAGACGAGCGACGCACTATCAAGCTTGCGCTCTCGCTCCACGCTACAACGGATGATGTACGAACAATGCTTATGCCCATTAACAAAAAATACAACCTACGGGAGCTTGGCAATGCTGTTGAATACTATTACCGCAAAACTGGTATTCCCGTTACCTATGAGTATATCCTGCTTGACGGTATTAATGACCGCGATGACGACGCACGGCGCTTGCAGCGTCTGACGCGGCGTGTGCCGTCAAAGGTTAATCTTATTCCGTTTCATCCTATTGACTTCACAAATCCACAGGGAATTGCCGCACAGCTTCGTCCAACACCACCACAACGCTTCTATGCCTTCCATTCGCGACTGCGTGAGCTTGGTGTAACAGTTATGGTGCGTTCCTCGAGCGGTAAGGATATTCATGCAGCATGCGGGCAACTCGCTTTATCGAATCTCTCATCAGGTATAGCTGCTTACTAGCTTTTATGACGACCTTGGTTGCAAGTATTATCGTTGCTGTAGGCTGCATAGGCTGGCTCATTGCCATGCTTATCATTCTGCGCAATGCCTGTTCACTACCATTACTGCAGTCTCTGACATCTCTACCTTGCTCTACACCTCTAGTAAGCGTTATTATTCCTGCCTGTAACGAAGCTGAAACCCTTGAGTATGCTCTTACATCGTTGCTTGCAAGCGATTATACTGCCATTGAAGTGCTTCTTGTTAATGACCGCTCAACTGACAATACTGGTGCAATCATGGAAGACATAGCTTCGCGGGATAAGCGCGTTCGTGTGATACACATCACTTCCCTTCCTGAAGGCTGGCTTGGAAAGGTTCATGCTCTCCACGTGGCATCGCAGCAAGCATTAGGCAAATACATACTGTTTACTGACGCAGATGTTCATTTTCATAAGCATACGCTGAGCTATGTTCTCGCATATGTGGAGCAGCATCATATCGACCACGTGACAATATTCCCCGAAATTCGCACTCCACCAGTACTCTCTTTTTTTACTCGCTACACACTCCAAGTGGTCATTACATGCTTTGCAGCATTATTTCTCCTACGATTGCGTCTACATAGCGTTGTAGAACCAGATGAAAAAGCATTTGTTGGTATCGGAGCATTCAATCTTGTGCGCGCATCGGTTTTCCGGCAAACACCCGGAATGGAATGGCTGAAGATGGAAGTGATTGATGACGTTGGGCTTGGTATGATGATGAAGCGCTACCATGCACGCTGTGCTGTACTCAATGGTGCTGGAATGCTCCACCTTGTATGGTATCCAAGTGTAAAGGCTATGGCACGCGGCTTTGAGAAAAACTTTTTTGCCGGATTCGGGCAGTATCGCTGGTCGCTTGTCATATTGAGGATTGCGGCTCTTGTCGCAATTATTATTCTACCTATAGCTGTAGCTCTCGCTCTATGGCTTGTAGAAGGATTGTTGTTACCTTGCATCGCAGTATTTTCTATATACTGCATGCTTCCTTATGCGATGGCCCATGTGCTGCGCGCATACGTCCTCACAACACCTGCAGCGTTTGCTGCACTTCCATATGGGTTTATTGTGATACTTGGTCTTATAGTGCTTTCTGCATATACTATCTCGCGCCATCAAGGAATTTGGTGGCGTGGTACATTCTATCCACTCGATGCCCTACGACAGGAGCAACGCGTACGCCTATAATCGTCGCTTTTTCCATTCACGTCGTTGAGATACTCTCGTGAGTCTTGTCATAATCACTACTGCACTCTGGCGCTATCTCGCTCATCGTTTCAGTATTTTATGGAGTATGTTGCTTCTTGCGAGTTGTTGGACAGCATGCCAGCAGGCTCGTCCCACAGGAGCATTTAATTTTTATGGTGGAGCAACACGTGCTAATGCCTACGAAGATGCAGTGAGCTTTACCGATGCCATGCTAATTACAGATTTTCCTCGACCGAACGACAGTCTTGCACCAAGCAAGGCAATGATGGATGTTGGGTCAAATATGCCACCTATACCTATATCGTTCGTCGCAAGCTACCTCACGCTCCTCGATGGTTCAGCAGTACGATTTGCCGGTGGGCGTATTGAGTGGCAAGCTTTCTTCGATAGCATCGCTCCCGGGAAACGCGCTCTTGCAGCAGCACTTCCTTGTACTGATGCTTCCGATAATCTCTATGTCCTTGCAAGTGATGGTGGATTATATTCAATCGACAAAAACGGAAAACGCCGATGGAAGCTCGCTCTCTTTACACCTAGTTCTACAACCCTCTACTGCGACCTTCTGCTACAGCCCAGTGGTATCGTTGTTGGCTGGAGCGTCGACGGTACACATGGCACACTTGCTAAGTGTAGCTTCGATGGCACGATTCTCTGGAAGCGGCACCACAGTCTTGCTCCAACACGCACCTTCGCCGCTGATGAACGCCAGAACCTTATCGTTGCACTTTCCGCCAACACTGCTGGCATAACCGATTCCCTTGTATGCATAGCGCCCAATGGTGAACAAGTCTGGTCGCGTGGCATTGCTCACACGCGTTTGTTCCGCACACCAGTTGTGGCATCAGGTATTATCCTTATTACTGGCATTCGCGAGCACCAAAATCAACGTGACGATGTCGTCTATGCTCTTGATGTTAACGGACAGCCTCGATGGGAGAAGGTACTCTCCTTTACACCACAAGGCATTGCTGTAGGAACACAAGAAAGCGGCACACCCCTTGTTGTCGTAGCAGGATACCGCACTGGTATAGGAGAAGCACTATCGGTTGTTGTAGGGTTAGACATAGAGGCTCACGAGCTATGGCGGCTACACTACGATATGGCTGTTATTGGAGCACCGATGATCAGCCGAAATAATATTGTGCTGATTGGCACAAAAGGCGAAGCCTCTGGTGCATACTTCATGAATAAGCAAGGCGTTTTTCAGCGTGTCGTCTCGCTAAGCAATGTTGCGGTTTGCCTTATCCCTGCTGTTGATGCAGAGAACAATATTGTGTTTGCGGCAACAGAAGCATTAGGTATAGTAAAAGTCGGCAAGCTACCGACGCAGCGTCTACTACCATATTGACTTGCATAGCAGCAAAAAAACCCTATTTTTAACCCCTGCATACACAATGCTCAAAAATACCGAGCACAAAGCAGAAACATCGAATACACTCCTAACCACTTCTTACATACACAAGATTATGAGTACCCGTCCAACACGCCAGCAAATGACAATAGAGCAGAAATGCCGCATTATTCTTGAACGCATGATAGAAGTAGCTCAAGAGGGCGATGACATTATCCTACGCCATAACGAAGAAGGAAATACAATCACTGTGTATGTTGGGTTTGGCAAAAAGGTATGTGGTGCTGAAGACGGAACATTTGATGAGCTTGTAAGCGACCTTTATCGCCTATTTAACAAGCATTACGGCGTATCTTTTCACAATTTGCACGATGACGATGATTGGGAAACCCTTGAGCCACCAATGCTGTAGGTACGCTTTCTCGGTCTTGGATTGTGCTCTTCTATTGTGCTCTTCTATCATGTTCCTCCATAACTATTTCGTTTGTATCCACTTCTTAGCAGCTTCAATATTGCCAAACTGCGCAATGACAATGCCCGGAATGTCGTATATTTCCTCCACTACATCAATTTCCGATGGCAATTGATGGGATAGCCGCGGAACGACGTCTGCCCAATATCGCAGGACTCTCCCCGCTACTCTCGGCAACCACTCCCGAGCAAGATACTGTGCAGCATTGCGGTCTATAACGCGCACTGGAATCGAGTACGTTACAAGCTTTGCCGTATTGTGTTCTCGAAGGACATTCTCGATATACTCGGCAGAATCCTTGAGATCTTGCCCCGTTACGTGACCCTGCCACAACGCGAATGCTGCGTAGAGTTCATACGAATAATAAATCGATAGTGTCGGTGTTTTTTTATAGAGCAGCATGACGTACAAACAAGCGTGGTGATGGTCATTCGAATGTTGAGCATATATGCTCTGTATCAACAATATACACCTTTCATGGTGCTTCTGCAAACTTGCTACAGGTGCGCATACGCTGCATAAACCACCTGTACCTTGGATATTACAGCGGTGTCCATGCCACACAGACAAATGGTATAGCTATTGGCTGCGGTGCAATTGCTACTCCGAAATCCATCGAGAGCGATGTGTTGCCCAATCGTAAGCCCAGAAGCACCGTACTAATACGCGGGCGCAGGACATCGGGTGCCCAGAGTTCACCAATAAAGTGTACATCGTGTCGGTCTGAAAAGCGCGAATCTATACCAAGCCCGATACCATACGTTCCTGCTGCATAGCTCAGCTCAAGCGCAAACAGATTGCCACCACGAATCGTGTACATGCTTGGTTCATTCAGTTTCGAAAATATATGTGCTGTAAAACTTGTACGTTTTCCTTTGAGTGTTGCTCCGGCATAGATATGCCCAAGAGGGTTATATTCGTTGAGCAGCGCAAGATTACCACCTGCGCATAGTATAAGTTCTGCTCCTTGCGTATCCAATACTGTACGGAATGGCGTGAGCTTGATATTTACGAGTGTTGCTTGCTCTTGTGGTAGAACACCAGGCAAAAATGTCCGTCCTGCTGTGCAAGAGACGTACTCTGCTATACCAAACCCAGCATAGGCGACAAATAGCTGCCAGATACCAATAAATGCATTCTTCGCAATTGGTTCAGCTGTAGGCATAATGTACATCCGATGGCTATGCCTGTACACATCACCATATGGTATAATTTCAAGGATTTCCGAAGCAAAAATTGTTAGTACACCCAGCATATGTTCTAAACGTATCGCTTCTTCTATCTGTTCCTGAGGCACCGCTGCTGTGCTTCCTTGAAGCTCCTGTGCTACAGCATCTTTACTCAAAACTTCGCGAATCGTTCCCACCAACACATCACCATTGACAAGGCGGACACTATAGAGCAAATCTGTACTCAATATGAGATTTCTCAGCAGTGGCGAACCAACGTTTTCAGTGTTTGTCGTACTCGTACTCTGACCCTGTGTTTGTCCATATGCGGTGTAAGAAGCGACACTGCTCAGCAGTACATAGCATAGCGTGCAGCAGAGCATAATCCATATTTGCACAATATGCAGTCTAAAGGCTCTCTTAGCCTTTTCAAGGAAACACTCTCGTAGCATGGTTTTTATCATCATCGTTGACTAAATAAGCAGCATACGAAAAAATACAAACATTTTCTCTCGGCTTGCTACATGCTGTGCATCACTCCCAGGAAAATTTTTCGATGCACGGGAAAACTTTGCGCAAATTTCCCAAAAAGCATGTAACTTGCGAGCTCACACACCATAGCATACAATCCACAGCATTTTTCATGTACTTTTTCGGCAATGTTACAAGGTTTACTATGAAAATTACGGTTATTGGCGCAGGGAATGTAGGCGCTACAGCCGCCCAAAAAATCGCATATGACGAACTCGCCCATGAAGTTGTTCTCGTTGATGTCATCGAGGACTTACCGCAAGGTAAAAGTCTCGATATGTTTCAAGCTATGCCGATTCTTGGATCGGATACACGAGTTATCGGAACAAACACCTATGAACCAACAGCGGGATCAGATATTGTGATTATGACAGCCGGACTCGCCCGGAAGCCCGGTATGAGCCGCGATGATCTGCTGTTCAAAAATGCTGATATCGTCCAATCATGCATTGAACGCGCCTATGCACTCTCACCCAATGCATTCTTCATTATTGTCTCCAATCCCCTTGACGTCATGACGTATGTTGCACTGAAAACAACAGGACTACCTCGCCATAAGGTGATTGGTATGGCTGGAGTACTCGACACAGCACGCTATCGGACATTCATTGCTATGGAGCTTGGCGTATCCGTCGAAGATATTACTGCGTTCGTTCTCGGCGGGCACGGCGATACGATGGTACCGCTTCCCCGCTTCACGACGGTTGCAGGTGTTCCTCTTGCCGAACTTATGCCGCAAGACCGCATAGATGCTATTGTCAAGCGGACAGCAAACGGTGGAGCCGAAATTGTCAGCCTGCTCAAAACAGGAAGTGCATA
Source organism: Candidatus Kapaibacterium sp. (assembly GCA_025055035.1). Taxonomy (GTDB): domain Bacteria; phylum Bacteroidota; class Ignavibacteria; order Kapaibacteriales; family UBA4661; genus PH2015. The sequence goes on along the minus strand of JANWZB010000119.1, from coordinate 651 downwards.
CTACGCTCCATCTGCTGCAGCGGTAGAAATGGCGGAATGCATCATCAAAGACAAACGACGTATTCTCCCTTGTGCTGTTTGGCTCGAGGGAGAGTATGGCTTACGTGACGTTGTATGCGGCGTACCAATTATTCTTGGCAAGAACGGCATGGAACGTATTTTTGAAATTAAGCTATCTGCTGATGAACAAGCTGCTCTGGCGAAATCAGCCGATGATGTTCGCTCTAATATAGCAAAGCTTACAAACGTGTAATACCACATCATCCTCAATCTCACAAAGCACATATACTGTTGGATCCTTCTTTCTTGTGAGCGCTATGAAACTCTCTCTGTTTCTCGCCTATGCTGTATTCCTTGCTGTTTTCGCAGCATCGTGTACTATACAACCCAGCACAGAAAAATTTGGTTTTCGGACAGGCGATTACACTGTATATCAACAAGTTACGCTTGATACCACAAACGCACCAATCCGCGATAGCGTTTTCCGTGTAACAAGCACCGTTGTTGCTACTGGCCAGTCTATTGGTGGGCAGAACGACGCCGTTCTTATCATTGACTCTATCTTTGCTGCTGGCTCTACAACACGGCTTATTTCGCGAGATTCAAGCTACTTTCGCATAGCAAACGATGAAATCTATTGGTACTTCAATA
>JANWZB010000118.1 GCA_025055035.1 Candidatus Kapaibacterium sp. | reverse complement strand
GATAATGAACCATACTCAAGCTCAAGCATAAATGCTTTTGCAAGCGGTATCTCCAGAATTCGTGCAATAATCGCACGTATAACTCCTGCATGAATAACCAGCACTATGTCGGCAGAAGGGTGGGTACTGCGCAGTATGTCGTACAGTGCTTCCCACACACGCTGTACAAGCGCAATGAAGGATTCGCCAAGTGGTGGTGCTACATGCACAAAATCCCGCATCCATGCGTTCATGACAAATCTATCAATCGAACCCCAAGGATGCATTTCCCATGCACCAAAGTTCATCTCCTGCAAGCGCCTATCCACAACAATATCCTGAGCATTCTGGCTTATTGCCTCTGCTAGGCGCAAACAACGCTGCAGCGGACTCGATATAATCTGTACCGAACGATGCTCAATGCACGGCATTATTTTTGCTTTGACGTGAGCAACTTCTTCAATAAATGATGCGGCAAGCGGAACATCGGTCTGTCCGTAGCATATTCCTTGCGGTACATCAGGTTTAGTGTGTCGAAGCAAGTATAGTATCGGCATACTTCTGGATATAAAATGCCGCAAGCCACACTGTTCAGCTAGCTAGCAGTGTGGCTTGTAAAGAATGCTCTTCAATCAGATCTCCACTCCTACATCCAACTACTTCGAGCCTTTCCACGTTGCTAACAACTTCTCACTATCGGCAAGATCGAACGGTGCAGTCTTCATTGCTTTACCGAGAGCAATGCCTTTTTCTAGCACTTTAACAGCATCGGCTTTTTTACCCATTTTCTCCAGCAAGCGTGCCTTGACAACATGGTTACGATAGGTCTCCTGTACAGCAATCGATGCATCAACCATTTTTAGCGCTTCTTCGAAATTACTGTTTGTTTGTAAAGCGTAATTCGCAAAGCCAATATATGCACCCTGCCCGTTGGCAATAGCTGCGCGGGCTTTGTTCAGGGTAAGCTCGGCAGTGTTGACAGTTAGTTTGATGGGCAAACGCATGCGTTCCCATGCAAGAAGGATTGTTGCACTTGAGTCTGTCAAGTCCTCGAAGCTGAATGCCAGCCATTCCTGTGATACTGGTTGCATCTGTGCTTTTACCTTGACGCGAAATACATCCTCTTCCTGTTTGTAGCCAGCTGTACCTGCAAGATTAGGATTCTTGTTGATAACCAGCGTCCACTCGCCCGATTGAGCTGGGATAGTGAATACACTGTATTTGCCAGCAGCAAGCTTTTGTCCTTCTATCATTACATCGTCCGAAACTTCAATAGTGGTTGCAGCATTTGCTCCTGTGCGCCATAGCTCATTGTACGGAACAAGCTTTCCCCAGATTTCGCGCCCTTTCACGCCGGGACGGCTATATGTGATTGTTATATCCGTCACGCCGACAGTTTGCTTCACCATTGCAGCAGAACTCGGCGCAGGAAAGCGTACTGTTTGAGAGATTGTGGTTGCTGTACTTGCCACAATAACAGCAAGAGCTACTAGTACAGTGTACATGCTGTGCTGTATGCATGTGCGTATGATCATAACACACTCCAAGAGTATGGTGGTAAAAATAGACACAAGCAGCTTGAGCGAGGTTTTTTGCTTAATAAGCCACTTGCCACAAATTTACAAAAATAGTGTACAGTACAGTGCTTGATGATACCAGTAGTATCATCTGTATACCCTAAGCCCCTTCAGGACGGTACGACATGCGCAGTAGTCCTTCTATCGCAGCTTCGCACTCATACGGTGCTTCGAGCATACCCATATGTCCTACTCCGTCGAGCAAGCATATAAGGGCTCGGCGTAATTTCAGAGCGAGATGCATCATCGGCTCAAGTGGAACAATACTGTCGGCTTTGCCCAACAGCAACAGTACGGGCACAGTGCAGTCCTGCAGCACTGAAGAGGTATCGTCGCGCTGCCGCATAGCTTCTAGTGCTGCAATCATGCCACCTTCAGAAACGCGCTGTAACAGTAATCGAAGACTCGGAAGAAAGCTCAGCGTTGTATGCTCTGCCTGTACTGGAAGGACACGCTTAAGCAACCCCTCAATCACGGCATCCTTTTCACCGCGCTGAATGGCAGCAATAGCTATGGCGCGATTCTCTCGTGCTTCGGGTGTATCTGCAAATGGTGTTGCATGAAATAAGCATATCCCTGCTACCGACTCAGAAAAATGCTTCAACCACTGCATTGCTACTGCACCACCCATTGAATGCCCAACAAGCACAGAACGTTCTATACCAACAGAGCGTGCAATAGCATATGCCTCACATGCCATATCATACAGCGAAATGTTTGTCCCCATTTCCAATCGGGCATCAGGATTATGCCCAAGTACATCGACTGCAAGCACACACCAGCGTTCGGCAAGCCTCTCGGCAAGCCCGTTCCATACTTCGCAGTTCTCGTATAGTCCATGAATAAGCACAGCAGAACCGCGCTGAATATGCTCCTTGCCTCCTAAAAAAAAGCGCGATGTAAAGCGCTCTCCGCGATAGACATGTAGCTCTTTCATACTTTGCATACGTTCCAGCACTATGAAACAATGACAATTCCTCAGCTTCTTGACTACATTAAAAGCTCATTCATGCATCACTTACACAACACCGCATACATACTCATCCCTGTAAGAAGCACTGCTATAGTACTTCCCACAACAGTTACCCACAGCGGCTGTTTATACGCTCCCACAACCGACGTTTTGTATGCTGCACTAAGCATTATCGCTAGCGCAAACGGCAAAACAAACGAATTCACAAGGCCAGCGAATATGAGAATACTGATAGGTTGACCAAACGATACAAATAACAATGCTGATGTACCGATAAATATACCCACTGCATACCGCTCATACCGTTCAATAGTGCGCGATAGTGAGCGTAGAAACGAAAGAGAAGTATACGTAGAACCAATGATTGAGGTCATTGATGCTGCCCACATCACCATACCAAACAACTGTGTGCCATAGGTGCCAAACGCTACACTAAACGGCGTTGCTGCTGGATTAGTATTAGATAATCGTCCTTCGTGCATTACGCTACCAAGCACTGCAAGAAAGAGAAAAATACGCATACATGACGCAATTCCTATACCCCACACAGCACTCGTTGTAGCATACCGTACCATACCTTCTCCAACAATTCCAGCATCTACGAGCCTGTGTGCTCCGGCGAATGTGATATAGCCACCCACCGTACCACCAACAAGTGTTAGGGTTGCTGCAATATCACTGTTCCAAAGCATAAAAACACGAGTGCTAACCTCATACAGTGGTGGCTTTACAGCAATTGCAGCAGCAAGCGTCGCAAAGAACATTATCGCAGCCATAAGAGCAACAAACTTATCCACTGCAGCACGAGCGGTAGGCAGAAAAAAGAGAGTAATGGCAACTATAGCGCTCAGTACCGCTCCTACTCTTGAGGGTAAACCACTCATGCTCATCATACCAAGCCCAGCACCGGCAACATTTCCAATAGTAAATATAAAGCCCCCAATTGCAACAACAAGCGCAAGAACAGTCCCACTACCACGTACAACAGTGTTTGCTACATCCTGAGCACGCTTCCCTGATACAATAATAACTCGCCAAATTGCTATTTGTACAATGACATCAAGCAGTACAGAAAGGGCGATACTTGCAGCAATGTTTGCTCCAAACTTCTGCGTGAATACAGCAGTCTGCGTCAAAAAGCCGGGACCTATAGCTGATGTTGCCATCAATAGTGCTGCACCACTATGCCCTCTTCCACGCGATATGTGGTGCTCTGAGTTCATACAACACTGTTTTCACTGTAGCGTCAGGATACGCATCTATCGTACAACGAATGAAACACTATATCGAGCAGAACACATCCCATCGTCATTCTGCGCATCGGAAACACCCCATGCTTCAATCGAACACAGGTAGACGCCAGAAGGCACTCGATGTTCTAACAGCGATAGTGCATGTGTTCCAGCGCTCAACGTACGTTCTGATAGCATGGAAACACACTGCCCATGCATATCGACAATTACACAGCGCACACGTGCAGCAGTTGCTAGTGACAGCAACAACACTGCATTTTGGCTAACAGGCTGAGGAGCAATAAGAGCATGAAGAGCTACCGAACGTCGCGTGTATGCGCAAGAATGTATCTGCTGTTCAGCAGTTGGAGAAAGCATGAACTGATATTGTCCTGCAGTAGGTGCAGGAGCTTGAACGCCTGGTAGCTTAAAGCGCCATATTCCGCATGAACTGGTGGCATATAGCAAACTATCATCGCTCACAGGGTATACAATATCGTACAGCACTATGTCACCATCCAATGGCAATCCACTTTCTTCTTGCTTCCACGTTATACCGTTATCGTATGATAACCACACCTGTGTTCTCGCGTAGCATGCTACAGCATTCAACGCAAGTGAATCAGCTGATAGTGCTATGATACCAACGCTCTGCGGCAGTGCTCGAACAGCATAGACATCAGTGCTTGGCAACACTCGTGGGGTAAGAGAGTACTGGTCTCCGCGAGCAAAGAAGCCCTGAATACCACGTACGTTCAAGAAGATATCGCGCGATAATCCTACGCCAGTGAATGCACTTCTGCGCATCTCTTCTGTGCCTATTCTTGTGGGTAGACCACTCATACTATGCCACGTCTCTCCTTCATCTGCAGACCACATAGGTGGCACCCCACCAACAAACAGCGTCCCCACGCGTGGGTGAACAGCGAATACTGTTGGCACACGACCAAGCGGTACTTGTTGCCACGTTACCCCACCATCACGAGAACGAAGGACATACGGTCGTGCAAAAACAGCATCGCGTGCAAACAGCGTTCCAGATGGGCTTTGTTCTACTGATTCAATTGCAAAGCTTATAGGTATCCCCTGTATTGGTCGTATCTGCCATGATATACCACCATCGCCTGATTCCACAATATGTGTCGGTGCAAGCGTGTAGAGCGTTGTATCACGAGCAAAAAAAAACACCGTTGCTGTACACTCTAGTGCAGCACGACGGATAATACACTTAGTCAGTCCTTGGGTGCGCCCGCTACTGTACCAGTGCATAGCATCGGGCAACACGAACACAGAAAGCCACGTTGTACCATTATCTCGCGAACGCAGAATCCGCCGAGCAGTTCGGGCGAGTAATGCAGAGTCTTTCGTTGGCACAAGCGATACTGCACGGAGAGAATCACGCACAAGCATATTCCATGTTTTTCCTGCATCAGCAGAAAACCACATACCGGCACACATAGACTTCCCCAATACTTGTAGGTTGTCAACGCTTGCCGATAGCCCATCGTGTAATTCTCGCACAGCAAACCGCCTGAACGGTATAATGTCAAAAGGACTTGCCTTGTCAGTCGGAAGCTCTTCTACAACTACGATACGATACTCAAATGCGCATACAATCTTTACTCCCAAGCGTACTGCTCCGACAACACGCTGCGATGCATTGCTATATGCTGCAAGCATACGAATCGCTGACGGTGTCTGCACAGCAATTCCTCCTTGCGTAACAAGCAGCTCATGCTCGCGTGATAAAGAAACCGTTGCTTGAGACACATACAAAGTACGTTCAAGCAGAGTGACTTTCGACCATTCATTGCTTGATCGTTGTAGAGGACGCCACGTGGCATTTGTCGATTCACGCCGAAAAACTTCTACACCAAGCACATATATTTCCGACAATGATGTCATGACGAGCCGTCCGTATGGCACAGATGCTTGCTTGAGCCATGCTGTTGCTTGTGTGGTTAAGACAAATGTTCCCTGCTCAGTCGAAATCCACACAGAATCCTGTGCATATGCAATCCCCGAAATACGTGGCGGTGGTGATCCAACAAAAAACCAGCCTTGCTGCAGTTGTGCTTGCAGTGTCACAGCATACAAATACAGGAAACACAGCATAGAGTATTGACGGCACATAGAACCTTTCTGATATATCCTACAGCGCCCTGAGTTCAATTCCGGCAGACTTTAGGCTCCGTACCACAGCACGCGCAAGCTTTGTACTATGAGGGCTGTCGCCATGCAGACAGATTGTTTGAGCATAAATAGGAACTTCTGAACCATCTACTGCAACAGCTGTATGCTCCTGCGCAATCCGAACAGCTTGCGCAGCTGCTTCTCCAACCGATTGCACAAGAGCACAAGGCTCTGTACGAGGTGTCAGAGATCCATCGGGCTGATATCGGCGGTCGGCAAACGCTTCATGTGCCACACTCAATCCCATACACTCAGCAATTTGTAGGAATACACTACCGGCAAGTCCGACAACAATAAGCTTGTTGTTAAAATCTATCACCGCTTGCGCGAAACTTTGTGCCAGAGCTTCATGCGAAGCAAGCATAGTGTACAGCGCTCCATGCGGCTTAACATGGCGCATAGCCCCGCCTTGTGCTGCAACAAACCCTTGCAATGCAGCAATTTGGTACAGTGTCATATCATACACATCGTGTGGAGTAATCTGCATCATACGCCTACCAAACCCTATTCTATCAGGAAGTCCGGGGTGCGCACCAATAGACACACCATGTTTTATCGCAAGGGCTACCGTGCGCCGCATTACCGCTGGATCTCCAGCATGAAATCCACATGCTATATTGACCGATGTTGCAAGCTTCATCAGAGCTTCATCGTTGCCTATCGTGTAGGCACCATAACTTTCCCCAACATCGCAGTTTACATCAATGCAGAGTTTTGCCTGTAGTCCAAGCTTGTTGGCACGGGAGTACATTACAAGTTTCTTTGATTCGGCAATGACACGATTCTTCATGTGCGGTACTTCCACAAAGAGAAGAAACAGCTAGGCTTCTATAGAAGCATTGCAGCTCGCAGCCAACGCTGTATCCGCTGCTCAAGCTCCGCAAGACGATGCACCTCTTCAATATACAACTTTTGAGCGGTTTGCAGAGAAATTTCTTCAAAAACAAGCTCTTGAAATGGACGCGCTTGTGCTACACGTGGCATATCGACCGAGCATACATGAGCAATCACAGGATACCCACCTGTCGTTTGTGCCTCGCGCCCGAGAATAATTGGACATCCATCGGGTGGTAACTGTATTGTTCCGGGCATTACTGCACGCGAGACCATTGCGTTGTCTGTATGCACGACAAGCCTTTGCCCACTGCACGACGCAATGCACACGCCCATCGCATTTGCACGAGGCAGAACATAAAAGCGCTCCCGCAATAATATCTGCCTACCTACATCTGTTACTTTACCCCAGTCCTGACCTTGTATGATACGTAGCCGAATCGGTGCCTTGTTAGAAATCGCATAGTTTCTGCTTTCTGGGATATATTTTGGCAATACCGCACTTGCCCTATAGCTTCGCATAACACTTTGCTTGCACAGCATTGGATTTCGTACATATATAACATCACCTGCGTGCAATGCTCTACCCTTGATTCCTCCTATGCGAGCCGTCTCATACGTGCTGCCACTACCAAGCACTATTTCCACATCAATGCCTCCACGCACAGCACAGTATGCATATACCCCCGAAGAGGCAGGATTGATGCGTAATACAGAACCTGCTTGAATAACAACTGGTGTATTCATCGGAATACGCTGTATGCCTACACCGTGTGATGTAGGATGATGCGCTTCAATAGTTACGTCTGCCCCTGTAAAAGCACACACTAGCTCCTGATCGATTGACAGTACCAGACCTCCCCAGAGTATTTCTATCACAACTTCATTTCGCATATTTCCCACCAGCATATTCGCTATTTGCATTGCTCGTATATCTACCGCACCACCTTCAGGAACACCATACTGGCGATATCCATGTCGACCAGCATCTTGGAGCGTTGCCCTAAAGCGGCTTTCAAGGACAGTCATGCAAGGAGTACGGGGAGCAATTGACTTAGCGTCTGCAGAGCAGACATTCTGCTTCTGCTCTGATAGTATGTGAGAATACGTGTGCTCGATGCTTGCAAACTCTTCGCGTGATATGGCATAGAATCGCACCCTATCACCTACTCTAAACAGTGATAGTTGCTCGGTATGTGGAGAAAATAGTTGTAACGGCGTTCTTCCAATAATATTCCAACCACCGGGTGTTGCATAAGGGTATATGCCCGTGTACTCTCCTGCTATTCCTACCGAACCTGCTTCAACACTCAGCCGTGGTGATGATTTTCTTGGTGTAGCAAGCACACGCGGCAATCCCAAAAGATATGGAAATCCCGGAACGAACCCAATCATACCTACTCTATACTCAGCTTCGGTGTGCAAACGCACGATATCTTTTTTTGTCAAACACTGACGTGCTGCCACAGTCTCAAGGTCTGGTGCAAACTCGTCGTCGTAGCACACAGGAACATCAATACGACGTTCTTGCTGTTGTGTGTGTATTGTGCGCAGATGGCACTCTTCAGTAAATTCGCACTCAGCAAGAATGGCTTGCACCTTCTGAAACACACTTTCCCAACATGCAGGGTCAACAACAAGCGTGAGCGTTGTCCATGCTGGTACATACTCGCGTACACCATGCAGGCGTGCTACTACGAAGAGTTTGTACAGCCTATGAACAGTTTCCAACGCCTCATATGATACTTCCTGGGCAACTTCAATACTGAGGGCAGAATCCACACAGGGAACAATATGAAGGTTTTGCACCATACACTCGTGTCCTTATTAAA
>JANWZB010000117.1 GCA_025055035.1 Candidatus Kapaibacterium sp. | reverse complement strand
AGTGCTGAAAAGCCTTCGTCAAGTTCTGCAACAGAATATTCTGCTAGAAAACCTAAGCGACCAAGGTTGACACCCATGATAGGGATTGCACCAGCCAGAAATTGCTTGGCTGCCGCAAGAATAGTGCCATCGCCACCAAATGATACAATTACGTCGGCGTATTTATCAAAGTTGTGATATTCTACTGCGGTTACAATGCGTTGCACATCAGGAGTGAAGCGTTCGACAATCTCTGGTGCTGCACAACAAGCAATACCTTTTGTGTGAGCAAGCCGTGCTGCTGTTTCAGTACAGCGAAGAGCATCGGGCTTTGTGGTGTTGACAAACAGTCCAATATGCTTCATAGGGCCTAGGAAAAGCTAGAAGCGTACAGAGCAGCGCGAAATGCTTGTGCAAGTGTTACACGTATTGTATTTTCAGCAAGCATACGCGCATAGCCAGCTTCAAAGCATCATCACTATTGTCGAGCCGATGAACCATGTATTTCTTGCGTGTATGTGGCAACGCCACGATGCAGTGAGAGTTAAAAAGCTAAATTTGTATATACGTATGAAAAGGACTGACAAGATACAAAAAACCATACAATTTTCAGCCGCGATTCTTGCTGTGTACTGCCTTGCAGTAGGTATTGCACGGGATGCTGTAGCGCAGCCGAGTCAAGCCCGCTATTATCTTGCACCTCGTCATGCAGAAGATATCCCTCTGGAACGCTTTCGTGAGCGGCGACAAAAAGTCCTTCGCACGATGTCGCCAAAGTCTATAGCAATTTTTTTTGCTGCCGACAAACGTACTCGTCAGAATGATGTGGAGTATGAGTATCGCCAAAACAGCGATATGCTCTATCTTAGTGGCTTTCCTGAGTCAGAATCTATTCTCATGCTGATTCCCGAAGGGATCGTACTGCCGCTCTCCATGGACTCTAGTAAGATAAAACATGAAGCGCTGTTGTTTGTGAGAAAACGTGATATAAATCGGGAAATATGGACTGGAGCAATTATCGGAGCAGAGCGCGCAACAGCAATGTATGGTATACGTGCACTGGAAAATGTGCATTTTTTCACTGTGCTTTCTCTTTTGCTGCAACCGCACGATTCCACAAAACGCCGTGATACAGTGTTTATTACAACGTTTCCCACAAGCACTATCGTAGAGCCGCTGTCGGGTGAGATTATCAATATTGAGCGTGAGGCTCGTCTGCGCTTACAGAGGCAGTATCCTCATGTTGTTGTTCGGTCGCAGCGCCGCTTGATTGCTGAATTGCGTCAGATAAAAGACGCAGACGAACTCCGCGTGATACGCAAAGCTGTCGCTATTACGGTCGAAGGGCATCGAGCTGCTATCGAAGCTGTGCGACCGAATGTGTATGAGTACGAGCTTGAAGCTATTATGGAGGCAACGTTTAAGCAGCATGGTGCTGAGGATGTTGGCTACCCGTCTATCATTGGCTCAGGAGCGAATGCATGTATTTTGCATTATACAGCGAATCGTCGTCAGGCAAAAGCTGGAGAGCTTATCTTGATGGATTGCGGTGCAGAATTTCTTGGATATACAGCGGATATTACACGCACAGTACCTGTTAGCGGAGAATTTACGCCAGAACAACGAGCAGTTTACAACCTTGTGTATGCAGCACAGGAGGCGGCACTCAAGGAGTATCGTAAAGGTGTAGATTGGCGAAAGCCGCATAGTAAGGCAGTAGAGGTCATTCGTGCAGGTCTGCTTCAACTTGGTATTATTACTCAGCCTGAAGACTATGAGCTGTACTTCCCGCATGGCTCAGTGCATTACATCGGTTTGGACGTGCACGATGCAGGGAATTATACAGTATTCCAGCCGAATATGGTGTTAACATGCGAGCCAGGAATCTATATCCCTGAAGGAAGCCCTTGTGATCCAAAATGGTGGAACATCGCTGTGCGTATTGAGGACGATGTGCTAATTACGGAAGATGGCGATCCTATCATACTCTCAGCTGCACTGCCGCGCAAGGCAGAGCAAATTGAAGCAATTGTCCTCTCTGCAGCGAATCAACGTGTACGCAAAAGCAAAAAGCGTTAAGCATTGCTATGTCGTCTATGCTGCCTAATAAGATAGCAGTGATGAACGTATTGTGAAAAATTGTGTTGTCCATCGTTGACAGAAGCGCTATCTTCGTCGACGCATATTGTGAAGTGTATTGTTGCGTGAATCGATAACAGTAGTATGATGCAATCGTGGAAAGTAGCGCTCGTACAGATGCGTATGAGCAGCGAAAAAGCTCTAAACATTGAGCGCGGCATAGGTTATATCGAGCAAGCTGCTCAGGCAGGTGCGCACATGATATGCCTGCCCGAACTGTTTGCGTCGCCCTACTTTTGCCAGCGTGAAGATTCTCAGCTTTTTGACCTTGCTGAGAACTACCCACACAGCGAGACCGTTCAGGCTCTGCAGGTTGTAGCAAAGAGAACACACACTGTTTTGATCGTGCCAATATTTGAGCGTAGAGCACCGGGGATATATCACAACAGTGCTGTCATCCTTGATAGTACGGGTGAAGTTGCTGGATTGTACCGCAAAATGCACATTCCTGATGACCCAGCGTTTTACGAAAAATATTACTTCACCCCTGGGGATCTTGGTTTTAAGGCATTCGACACGAGTGTGGGGCGTATTGCTGTGCTAATTTGTTGGGATCAGTGGTATCCTGAAGGGGCACGTTTAGCGGCTTTGCATGGTGCATCTATTATTTTCTATCCCACAGCAATTGGCTGGCATCCTGCAGAAAAAGAGCGATATGGGGCTGCACAGCACGATGCATGGCGCACAGTACAGCGCGGTCATGCTATTGCAAATGGTGTGTACGTCGCAGCGGCAAATCGTGTAGGTCGGGAAGTAGATTCTGTCACAGGCTCGACATTAGAATTTTGGGGTCAATCGTTTATTGCTGATCCGCAGGGAGTATTGCTTGCCGAAGCCTCTGCTGAGAACGAAGAAATTATCTATGCCGATGTTGATGTACGGCACATCGAAACTATTCGCCGTAATTGGCCATTTCTGCGAGACCGCCGCATAGATGCCTATGCTGCTCTTACCAATCGCTTTCTGGACTAGGCATCTGTGTAGTTTTGCGGTGGTTCTTCTAGGCTGCTTTCTCGAGCAAGCATGATAAACAACAGCTAAGAACAATCTGTGATTTCTGCAACTTCAAATATCAAACAACCGATGAATATCTTTGCAAGACTAATCAGTGCTTTTTCTGGCAAAATTCATGATGTGCAGCGTGATGCAGAAGCATTTCGTTTAATTGAACAATCGTTTGTAGATGGTGTATGGATAGTTACCTACCCCAGTGATGTGCACGACCGCTCTACATGGCAGGTGCGTTGGTCCGACCAAATGTTCCGCTTGCTAGGGTATGCACCATCGGAGCTACAGCCAGCAATGAAAACGTTAACAACCTTGATGCATCCTGATGATGCTTCAAAGCATGCAGGGATGATGGAAGCTCACCTGAATGATAGGAGTGGAAAGACGCCATACGACGCGTACTACCGCCTCAAAACAAAGTCTGGTGAGTATCGCTGGTTTAATTCCCGCGCAACAACACAGCGTGATGCACAAGGTCGCCCGGTGCAATCTGTTGGACTACTCCGTGATATTCACGAAGTGCGCAAGCAGCGCGAGGAACTTGAGTTTGCAATTAAGCGTCTTGAATTTATGGAACGCTCTGGCGATGAAGGACTGTGGGATATGACAGTTGTGAACGGCGACCCATTCCACCCAGAAACGCGTGTTTGGTTCTCGCAGCGATACATAGAGCTATTGGGATATGATGAATCGAATCGCCATGAGCTTGTGCCGACACCAGCATCATGGTTCGAATCACTTCACCCTGATGACCGAGAACGTGCACGCATCGCGTTTACCGAGTATCTGAAAGATACTACAGGCAAGAAGCTATATTCTGTCGAGGTACGCCAACGAATGCGTAACGGAAGTTATTTGTGGTCGCTTGCAACAGGGATAGCAATCCGTAATGAGCAGGGTGTGCTTGTGCGTATGATTGGTGGTAGCAAAGATATTACTGCCGAAATCAAACGTCGAGAATACGAGCAAACGTTACACGCTCTAATGAGTGACATTGCCGAAGTGGTACGTAATCTCTATACATCGGTACGCCAGATTTCGCATAATGCAGAGACTATTGCTTCGGGTGCACGTTCTCAGGCTGAGCAAGTGGGGAATATTGCAGCAGCAATTGAAGAAATGAGCTATACATCCCAGGAAAATGCCCATTTGGCTTCGACTGCGGCACACGAGGCTGCGCTGACCAACGAGCAAGCAGTGCAAGGAGGGAAAATTGTTGGTTCGACGATTCAAGGTATGAATAAAATTGCTGATGTTGTCATGAAGTCTGCAAAAACCATTGAAGAGCTTGGAAAAACAAGTGAACAGATAGGAGAAATTGTGCAGGTGATTGAAGAAATTGCAGATCAAACAAACCTTCTAGCGCTGAATGCTGCTATTGAGGCTGCGCGTGCTGGTGAGCAGGGGCGCGGCTTTGCCGTTGTTGCCGACGAAGTACGAAAGCTTGCTGAACGTACACAAAAGGCAACAAAAGAAATTGCACAAACAATCAAGCGCATTCAGTCTGATACCCACCAAGCTGTGTCATCTATGCATGAGGGTACAAATGAGGTGCGACGTGGTGAAGCTGCTGCTGAACAGGCGTCTGAAGCACTAAATAACATTATTAGTAGCACCGACAAAGTTGCAGATATCATATCGCAGCTTGCCTCTGCAAGCGAGGAGCAAACAGCTACAAGTAGCAATATTGCTCAGAGTGTTGAGCGCATTAGCACCGATACAAGCCGCTTTGCTTCGAGCACAGCCGATATTAGTGCTACAATCGATGCTATCAGTAATATGGCTGCTCATCTGCAAGACCTTGTCGGACAGTTCCGTGCAAGTACTGAAGATACGCATAATAATAACCGCTCAACACGTCTTCACACATCACCGGAAAGGAAAATGTTGCGCTAGTATATCTATAGTCTATGGCGACTTTGTGATTCACGCAGTAGCACTAGCATGAGTATCGCGCAGACTATTCTGCTACCGACGTATGTACTATCAAACACCTGCACAGCAAGGATATACGATGCCTGCTGAATGGGAATGCCACAAAGCCACATGGCTTGGCTGGCCTCTGAATGCGAATGATTGGCCGGGTAAATTTGTGCCTATTCGCTGGGTCTACGGTGAAATTGTTCGTGCTCTCACTCGACATGGTGAGCTCGTTCGTATTGTAGTGGATAATCAGCGCCATGAAGAACAAGCTCGTGCAGTACTTAGGAAAGTTGGGATTGATGTGCAAAATCTGGAGTTTTTTCAGTCCCCGATGAATCGTGGTTGGATGCGCGATTGTATGCCTGCATTTGTGAATCGTACTGTGGAAACAGATGCAGGAGCAATCACAGAACACGCTGCTATAAAATTCATTTTCAATGGCTGGGCAAAGTATGATAACTGGCAGCATGACAATGCGCTTGCCTATCGCTTAAGTCCTCGCACGGGTTGGAATATTATCGAAGCACACTACAAAAATAGCCATATTGTGCTTGAAGGTGGTGGAATTGATGTGAATGGTAAGGGCACACTCCTCACAACAGAGGAGTGTTACCTCGATACGCACATACAAGTGCGAAATCCGGGGATGGACAAAACGGACTTTGAACAAGCTCTGAAAGATAATCTTGGTGTAACTAACATTCTTTGGCTTGGCAAAGGTATTGTCGGCGATGATACACATGGTCATGTGGACGATATATGCCGCTTTATCAATCCTACAACAGTGGTTCTGGCACAAGAAGATAACCCTTACGATGCAAACTATCGGATTTTGGAGGAAAATCGTGAGCGTCTGGAAGGAATGTACCTGGAGAGCGGAAGCAAGATCAACGTTGTACCTCTTCCTATGCCTGCTCCGCTAACGTTTAATGGTGTACGCCTGCCAGCAAGCTATGCAAACTTTTACGTGGGCAATCATGTTGTTCTTGTGCCAACATTCAACGATCCCAACGACCGCAAAGCACTTGGTATCCTTGCAGAGCTATTTCCCCATCGTATTGTTCTTGGAATTCATGCAGTAGATCTAGTCTGGGGGCTGGGAACGTTACACTGCCTTACACGCGAAGAGCCAGCATAAATGCATTCCATATGTGGACAAAAGCTGATGCTCGTGACGTACTGTTACGGCGCAGAAATGCGCTGACTGCTCGAGAACGTGAATATAAAACGCTGCAAATAGTTGAGCTTTTGTGTGCTCAAGAGTGGTGGCATAGAGCGCGAACTATACACACGTATCTATCATTCGGTACAGAAGTATCGACGGCACAGCTTCGGGAGTGTGCGTGGAAGGCAGGGAAGCGTATACTTGCGCCTATCGTACAGCGTACGTCAAAAAGTCTTCTCCATGCTGAAATTACCCCTCAAACGGTTCTGCTGCCAGATAGCTATGGCATACCAACTCCACAAACACCGGACAATGTTGAGCCACATCAGATTATGGATGCTCACGATTGTATCATTGTGCCTTTGGTAGGATTTGATGCGCAGCTGTACCGTATTGGATACGGCAAAGGATATTACGACCGCTTTTTGCAGCATGTCAGTACGAAGAACGCAGCGAAACCGCGTTTTGTGGGACTGGCGTATGCAGTACAGTATAGCGCAGAATTGCTTCCTGTAGAAGAGCACGACATTCGCCTCGACAGCATTATCACGGAGTGGGGAGTTGTCGATGTTGAGTCGGGGGAACTACTCGCTCAGATGCAGGCAAGGCTAGAGGGAATTCAACGATGAATTCTGCTCCATATCCTAGCGTTGATTCACACCATACGCGACCGTTCATCAATTCTACCATTTTTTTGACAATCGAAAGACCAAGACCAGTAGAATCTTCCCCGCCTGTTGGGCGTGCACTCAGGCGTGCAAAGCGCTTGAAAAGCCGTTGTTGGTCTTCTACTGAGATTCCGGGCCCTTCATCTTTAACACTCAATAGCAAGGCTTGATGACCATTATATGGTAGTGGATTAGTAAGCCGAACCCAGATATTCCTATTGTGAGGTGAATACTTGATAGCATTCGACACGAGATTTGCTATCACTTGATACAGCATTGTTTCATCGGCATACACTATGTCGTAATGTGCTTCAGAAAAGTGTAGGGAGAGAGATTTGCCTGCTGCTTTTGTAGAGTATTCCTCTACAACAACCCGAGCAGTACTGTTGACAGAACACATAGCGAAGTTTGGCTGTATCTTGCCAGCTTCTAGGGCATTAATGTCGAGCAAATTGCGTATCAAGTGAAGCATGCGCTCACTAGCGCTAGCGATTTGGCTAAGCAGCTTGTGGTGCATGTCTTGTGTGAGAGCAATTTCGTGAGCGCTTTGAAGGATTTCGGTGATACCAATAATGCTTGCTAGGGGATTCTTTAGGTCATGGGAGACAATACCCATAATTTCATGCATTTCGGCGTTGAGTTCTAGAAGAAGCTGGTTCTTCGATTGTAGTTCCTGATTCACTTGTTGTAAAGCATGGGTACGAGCTTCGACGAGAGCTTGCAGTTGCTGTGCTTGCGCTTTGAGATGGCGTACACGTGTGCGTACAAGCAGCACGACGAAAGCAATACCGCTAAGAATAAACCCCATAATCGCATACCATGTTTGCCACCATGCAGGTAGAACAACAAGAGTGAGGACTGCCTCCTGTGGGCTCCAGACGTTATCTGCATTTGCTGTGCGCAATCGAAACGTATATTCCCCAGGTGATAGGGTACTGTAAATAGCACTAGAATTTCTTGAAGCAGGCGACCACGCAGTATCAACGCCGTCGAGCTTCCATGAAAAAAGGTTGTGATGAGGAAGAGTAAACTCCAATGCTGCACACCGAATAATAACGCCTGTTTGCGGTGGAATTTCTACACGCTGTATGCCACAGAGAGTAATGTTACGTGTGAGTGTTGTGCCGTTGGGTGCTAGGACAGCGAGGAATGCAGGTATCGGCGGGACAGAATTTGTGTGAATGTCGTTCGGGAAGAAGCTATTCAGACCGTCCACGCCGCCAAAGAATATTTCACCTGTTCTAGCGCTGCGGTAATGCGCAAAACGATTGTATTCCTTACCCTGTAAGCCATGCTCAAGACCAAAACAGCGTATTGTGCGCCTATGAGGTTCATACACTGCTATGCCGTTGTCTGTGCTTATCCATAGCCGACCGTTATCATCTTCGATAACGGCATAGCAATCATCGTGCGGCAAGCCATGAGAGGAATTGATAGTTGTAAATGTTTCTGTGTTGGGATTGAAACGGCAGATACCACCACCTTTTGTTGCAAGCCACAGCTCGCCTGAACGAGTTTCTGTAATTGCAGTAACAAAATTATTCGGCAAAGCAGTAGAATCGTCGGGTTGCCATGAGTAGGAACGCGCAGTATTGTGCACAGGGTCGTATCGTACAAGTCCATGAGGGCTGCCAATCCACAAGATTCCTGATCTGTCTTCAAGCATAGCTTGTGTATACGCTGCTCGAGGAGGAATAGTAGTGGTGCGATGGATTTCCTCGACACGCTGTCGGTCTGCTGAGACTTTGTACATGAGGAATTG
>JANWZB010000116.1 GCA_025055035.1 Candidatus Kapaibacterium sp. | reverse complement strand
TATGAAGGTCGGAAATCTGAACAATCCGTAGTCCGTTGAAGGATTGTGGTAAGTGCGGAAGAACAATCGTTGCGCGATGAACTGTGTAATGAAATGCTCCGCGTGCCATGCCGTAGAGAAGACTGCTTAGCGGCGCTGCTGCTGTAATGAGAGCTAGATGTGCTACAAACTGCTTGCGTGGTATTGGTGTTCCCGAAAGAAGAGCTTTAGGGTGCGGTCGAAAAGATTGTACCAGTTTCTGCCATGTCCATCGCAGCAAGCGGGAAACGTCCTCAAGTAGAAGAACGCATGAGCCAGTGATTTTTGAGAGAGTAAGAATGAAGATGATACTAACACCGTAGACGCGTACAATCTGCGACCAGTACTGGTATGGATATGCAAAAGGAAGAGCAATAAGTGCGACAGTGCACGCAGTGCATCCCCAGTATAGCCATACTATGAGGGTGCGCACGTGGCTTGAAGTATGACGGATACTATGCTTGACCGCTTGGAAAAAATACCAATCAAGCAAAAGAATCAGGATAGCAAGAGCAACTGCGCGAAGTATAGTGGACATATGTAGAAGCAACAAAACACAATACAGACGCTAGAACAGTGAGACAACGTATTGTTCGCTGAGCTGCCAGAGCCGCGCAGCAATATCAGCATCACGTGCTACTATAGACGGTATAGCAATCTTTTTCTTGTCGAAATATTCGCCTGTTATGCCTTCGACTTCAGGTGATGAAGCAAGGTAAATTGTTGTTTCGGCACCTTTTGCTGGTGAGATCATGAACAGCTTAATAAGAAAATTGAAGGGTGCTGGTATGACATCGAACAGGTCAGTGGCTACAACACCGGGATGTAAGCAGTTTACAGAAATACCCGTTCCCTGAAGCATTATTGCAAGATGTCGTGTAAACAGAATATTAGCAAGCTTGGATTGCGCGTAGGCTCTCCAGCCATTGTAATGCTTTTTGCCTTCGATATCGTCGAAGTTTATAGTTGTGCTGTGGTGAGCTTCCGATGAGACATTGATAATGCGTGCCGGTGTGCTCCGTTGTATGGTATCCAGAAGAAGTTTGGTAAGTAAAAACGGTGCGAGATGATTGACAGCAAACGTCATTTCGATGCCGTCGCGCGATAATTTGCGCTTTGTCTCAATAAGACCTGCATTATTGATAAGAATGTGAAGATTGCTATATCGTGCCTTGAAGGATTGAACAAACGATGTGATGGAAGCGAAAGAAGCAAGTTCGCATTCCATAATCTCAATCGCAGCACGAGGTGTTGTTTGAAGAATATCAGCTTTAACACGTTCGGCACGTTCAAGGTTCCGGGCAGGAAGAATAATGTGTGCGCCCATAGAAGCAAGAGCACGTGCCGTTTCTTTGCCGATGCCTGATGTAGCACCAGTGATAAGACATATTTTTCCTTCGAGGTTCATAGGTGCTGTGTGATGAAGAGTGAAACAATATGCAAGATACTACCTAGCCACTAAGACGTTTCCAATACCAGTATGTTATGCCTAGTCCTGATGCTGTGGCTAGAGGACAAAATATAATACTTAGCAATACATATGTAACTGCTAAGGCAAGACGGCCAGTTTGGACAAGGCTAAGAGTTTCCAAAGAAAACGTAGAGAATGTAGTAAATCCGCCACAGAATCCAACTGCTAGCAAGAGACGAGCTGATGGTGAAAGAAGGGCAAGGTGTTCTCCTGCAAGAGCGACAACAACGCCAATCAACAGTGAGCCGAGAACATTAACGCTCAGTGTTGCCACAGGGAGATGCCCTGCTAGGCGTGTTTCGGCAAGATACAGTGTAATGTACAGTGAGGCTGTAAAACGCAAAACACTGCCAATTCCGCCACCGATAAAGACAATAAGAACGTCAGTAAATGAGGGCATATGCGATAGCGGGTTATTGTTCCTTCAAAAAAGCCAGAATTTCTGGTAGTGTCGGGCGCTTGCCATACACGAGAACTGCAACACGAAAGATACGCGCAGCGAAATATGTAATTAGTACTGCACTCAATAACAGTAATGCTAGACTTCCGATAATTTCTGGAGTTGTAGGCATTTGGATACTGATACGCATGACCATAACTGTAGGAGCAGTGAACGGAATGAAGCTAAAGATTTTGGCAAGCGCTGAGCTTGGATTTTGCATAATAACCGTAATCAGTACAAATGGAATGAGAAGCAAGAAAGAAACATATGAAGTAACCTGTTGCGCTTCTTGGTCTGTTGTTGTTAGAGAGCCCAAACCGAGAAGCAGAGAAGCATACAGCAGATACCCAAATAGCATAAATAGTACCATAAGCGCAATATTCCCCGGAGATGAGAGCGAAACATTAAAGTATAGCGCGACACCAAGACCAAACGCTATCCAGGATAGTGCCTGTACGATGCCTAAACCTGAAAGACCAAGAAGCTTACCGAGCATCAGCTCAACTGGCGAGCATGACGAGAGAAGGATCTCCATAATACGATTGCTTTTCTCCTCCACTAAGCCCCGCACAAGGAGCTGTCCTGTGCCGACAATCAAGATAAACAGTATAAGAACAGAGGCGTATGCTATACCAAAAACCTGTAAAAATCCACTTTCATTCGTGTCTCCGCTCGGAGTAATTTTCAGTGACATTGTTTCAATAGGTTCGAGAAGACGCCTCAATACTGTGGTATCTATGCCATATCGTAATGCTGCTTGTTGAGCAAGAGCTTTTTCGACAGCGCTCTCGAGAGCACGAATATCGCGAACATTTCCGACATTGTCGCTGCGATATTCGATTGTGCGCTTCTCTTGTACGTTGGCAGGAATAATGCACAGCCCTGTGAAGTCGCCGTTAAAGACTCGTGGGGAGTATGCCTGTAGGAATGACTCTCGACTGGTAGTGCGTGGATCGATAGGTACAAGGTCAAAGTTAGGTTGACCATTACTCAGTCTATATTTCTGGTTGAGTAAAGCCTGTACGGGTTCACGCAACGACATTGTTTCATCGTAGAACGCAAATTTTTTGGTGGTATCATCGCCTTGCAAGGCAAGGAGCGATGGCAACAGGACAAATGCTAGCGTGAGCATGGGAGTTGCTAGCAGGGAAATAATAAATGCTTTTGTGCGTGCTTTTTCGAGAAATTCCCATCGTGCGACGGCAAGAAGTTTGTGAAAACTCATAGTATTTCAGCAAAAGGTTGAGAAAAATCGCCAGTTACAATACGCTCTAGAGTATCTACTGAGCGGTTGTAGAAATACACCCATACCTCTAGTGTGTGCTGATGGTCAAGAACTGCCGTGTAGCGTGTGCGAACATACAAAGCGTCGTCGGAACCGTCGTTGCCTTCGTACTCATCGAGAAGCTTCCAGAGAAGGGCATTGTGATGGGGGTTAGTCGTTATTGCATACACTTCGCCAAGTACTATATCGGAAGGGTTGTCCGAGGCAACAACGCCCGGATATTGTGCTACAAAGTACATGCGTCCTTGAATAGACGCTCTTCCCACATATGTGGCAAACGCTGTGAGAACAGTGTGCATGTAGTGTGGCGTGCTATACGGGTGCGTTGCTCGACCGAGAGTGCCATAGACAAACAGATATTCTTGGGGAATGATGCTCATAGCCGCAGAGAGCGTAGTAGAATCTATGCGAAGTAGTTGTGAGGGTAATACTTAGCGTGGTATTGCCTGCCCCATAACGCAGCGAAAGGTATCACGTGCAATAAGAAGTTCTTCATTTGTTGGAATGACCCATGCGTCGAGACGGCTATTATCGTCGGAAATCTTCCCTTCCTTGCCACCTACTAGTGTGGTATTGCGGTCGTGGTCGAGATGTACACCAAACCAATCTAGTCCTTGCAAAATCTTTTCTCGCACGTATGCGGCGTTTTCTCCGATACCTCCAGTAAAGATGATTGCTGAAGCACCGTTCATCGCTGCTAAATATGCACCAATATACTTCTTCACACGATACGTAAAGATGTCGATAGCAAGCTTTGCGCGCCGGTCATCATTTTCTACGGCTTCGGCAATAAGTTCTCGCATATCGTTCGTTAAGCCTGAAATGCCAAGTAATCCCGACTGTTTGTTCAGAACCGACCCTAGTTCTGTAAGAGAGTAGCCTTCCTTGTGGCATAAATGCTCAAGAATTGCTGGGTCGATGTCGCCTGAGCGTGTTCCCATCACAAGTCCTTCGAGTGGAGTCATACCCATAGAAGTATCAATTGAGCGTCCGCCCTTGATTGCGCATACAGAGCAGCCATTTCCCAAGTGAATGGAAATAACGTGAACGTCATCTCGCTTAATATCGACGAGAATCCTGTATCGGTATTGGACATAGCGATGCGAGACGCCATGAAAGCCGTAGCGTCGAATTTTATGGCGACGGTAAAACTGATAGGGAAGAGCGTACAAATAGGCGTAATCTGGCAGTGTGTGATGGAATGCTGTATCGAATGCCGCAACTTGCTTGATAGCACCACCGAAAACTTTATTGATGGCGTAGATACCCTTGAGATTGTGCGGGTTATGCAGTGGAGCAAGCTCTATGCAATCTTCAATATGCTTCAAAACACTTTCTGTGATAATGACGGACGAAGTGAGAGTTTCGCCACCATGTGCAACACGATGGCCTACGGCGTCAATGTCTGCATAGGTTGTGATACCGGGAATGTTTGCCTCGGGCGAAATAATCCACTGCACAATTTTCTCAATGGCTGCCGAGTGATCGCGCAAGGGAAGTGCCTCACGGTAGGAGCGTGGCGAGCCATCAGGTGCAGGAACAGAAAAATGTACAAGTGCCTGCCCGCCAATGCGCTCGATAATTCCCGAAGCAAGACGTTTGTCGGTGTTATGCTCAATGTGATGGCGGTCGGTACTGATAAGTTGAAATTTTACTGATGAAGAACCGCAGTTCAGCACGAGAATGTTCATACTGTGGTGAAACAAGTTACGGAAGAAAACCAAATTGCTTTAGAATGCGAGCTCCTTCGGGTGAGCAAATATATCGCACAAGAGCATCAGCAAGCTCATGATACCGAGAGCGCTGAAGAACGACAACACCTTGCTCTAGGGGCCTGTACAGTGCTGCATGAACAAGCATGTATACTCCATGCTGCCGGACAAGTGGCTGAAGCGCGAGAGAAAGCGGCAAAAACGCTGCATCGGTATTACCTGTTGCAGCATACTGCGCCGCTTGAGCAGTGTTCTCTGTGATGAGCAGTCGCCTGTGTAGTGTATTCCACAGACCTCTTGCTTGCAAGGCTTGATAAGCTCGCTCACCATACGGGGCATGGTGTGGATTCGGAATGGCAATGCGCCGTATCATCGAGTGGGTAAGGATATGCAAAGAATCTATATCTCGATGAATAGTCCAAGAAGAGCGTATGCGCTCAAGAGCTGCATACGCTATCCATAGCGCTAGCTGACCATGAGCATAGCGTTGGGGTTTTCTCGTCGAGAGTCCTGCGTGATATATGATGTCGGGATAGCGCATATCAGCAGAGAAAAATAGATCAAACGGTGCTCCACTGAGAATTTGTGTTGTTAAATTGCCCGATGAGCCATAAATCGTACTGTACTGTACGTTTGGATGTAACCGTGAGAATTGCACAAGCACTTCTGGTAATACCGGTTGTAAATCAGCTGCTGCTGCAATCCGTAGTACTATTATTTGGTGATCTGCCGAAACTTCGCAGTACAACGAACACAGATATAGCACAAGACAGCACAGCACGCGAATATGATAGTCGTGTCGTGTAGATAGTGCGTACAGAACAGTATATCTGCAAATCCAGCGCATACCCTACTGTACATTGCGAAAGACACCTATGACAACACCATGTATGACGAGAGTATCGAACTCCCTAATGATGATGGGTTGAAATGCTGGATTTTCCGGCAACAGCATAGTACGATTGCCAACAGCAAACAAGCGTTTCACGGTCATTTCACCATTGACGCTTGCCACGACAATACTATTGTGGCGGGGTTCGGCAGTATGATCAACGATAATCAAGTCTCCATCGAGAATATGTGCTCGTTCCATCGAATTTCCAATGACGCGCAGCAGATAGCAATTTTTAGGGTGAGGAATAAGGTCTGCAGGAACGCGCATAGTGGACTCTACTGTGTCGTCTGCCTGAATGGGCTTACCTGCATGAACACTCCACATATACAGTGGCACTTGAACGTAAGCGTTGTCGGGGTGGAAACCTACTACTTCGACCATATGATTTGTAATAGCTGAAAAAAGTCTTGGGCAATAGATGAAACGTTGTAGTTCTATTGAGTGTTTAGCTATGCAAATGTGCTCGACGACGATGCTTCAAGAAACCACCAGAGCGAGCATGCATAACAGCTTGAATCTCTGCTGTGATAGCTAGAGCAATCTCTTCGGGTGTATCTGAGCCAATATCAAGCCCAATTGGGCTGTGAATGCGATGGAGAGTTTCTTCGTCAATCGATGTGCCTTGATGATGCAAAGCATCGAGTACCGACAATAAGCGTTTTTTAGGTCCGAGAAGACCGATATACCCTACGTCGAAGTGCACTACAGCTGAGAGTGCTGCGGCATCAAGAAGGAGATTGTGTGTCATGAGAACAACGGCTATATTGCGTGTAGGAGCTCGCTCTTGTATGACGTGCCGCACAGTATGTGCTATGGTTTCGCGTGTTACAAAGAGCAGCGTTGGCGGGAAGTATGAGGTTTGCGCAGGCACCTGCGTAAAGCGCTGTGGCTCAAGCAAAGCAGGACGATGGTCGAGTACAGTAATGCGCCATCCCAGTACCAGAGCGTAGTGTACGAGTGGTAATGCATCATATCCCGCACCAATAATAAGAAGTTCGTATGGCAAACGGATGGGCTCAACGATATATGCTGCTCTGCCTAGAGTGCTCCGAAATGTACCGCGTATCGGTGCAACAAGAGCTTCTTCTGTGTGCGAAGAAGCTGTGTTCCAGATATGATGGCGCAGTTCACAAGCAAAGGCACTTTCACCGAGATTGTCCTCGACTGTGTGTTCCGGGTAGAAAAACATGTGATAGCCATCGAGGGCCTCATGCTTTTTGGGCTGGTGAACATCGTACACTGTGGCAAGAAGTCGCTGTTCACGGCGCGCTAAGCCTTCTTGTACAAATGCACATATGGGGTCATGAATGCCCTGTAAGCGTTCTAAAAATACTGTTGTGATGCCCTGGCAACCTATAGCCATGCCAAATACAAGGTCATCGGGTGTAGAACGCGTATCATAACGCAGAAGCTTCGGTACCCCAGAATGGAGAACCTGATGTGAACGCTCAACGATATCGTTTTCTAGGCAGCCACCACTTACTGCTCCGACAGATGTGCCATCGGCATAAATAAGCATTCGTGCTCCCGTTTTACGATAAGTTGAGCCTTGTGTACGAACGACTGTTGCCAAAACACATGGCTCGCTGCGCCGGACTAGGCTTGCTAATACTCGCTGAAAATCATTCATAGCGCGGAGTATTCTACGGAAGTCTCTAGTGTTAAGCTCTGCAAGTTTTGGTGTGATTACACAATATACACACAAAGCGTGTAATTTATAGAAATGAAAAATGTGCATGTCGCACCTTCGGCATACTCCCATGAAGTGGATTACCTGATTGTAGGTGGTGGTCTAGCTGGGTGCATACTCACATGGGTACTACTTAAGCGCGGCTTACGATGTTTGTTGCTTGATGTGCCAAATATGAGCAACGCTTCGTCCATTAGTGCTGGAATTATTAATCCTATCAGTGGAAGCCGCTTTTCTCCGTTGGTAGAACATGATACTGTGCTAGCAGCGGCATTATCCCAGTATGCATCCTTGGAAAAGCATTTTGGTTGCTCATTGGTTCGAGCAGTACCGACACTCAGACTCTTTGCATCGCCTCGTGAACTAGAGTGGTGGTTCACAAAGCGTGCTGCTGAACTAACATTTGCGCAATACTGTCCAGCAGAAAGCATAGACATCTACAACGCTAACTATGGCGGTATTCGCTACACTGCGTGGCATTTGAACACACAGCGATTACTAGAAAGCATTAGAGAATTCTTTTGTCGGGACGGCATTCTTCGAGAGCAAATGTGTACTGATGCAAATCTGTCTTTCGCAGAACACAGCATAATCTATAGCTCTCAGACGCTCCTAGTGCATGCTCGAAGAATCATATTCTGCAATGGCTGGAATGTGTATAGACATGCATTCTGGAGTACTTTATCGCTATCCCCAGCTAAGGGAGAAATTCTTACAGTTGAGTCTCCAGTACAAGTTTCTGAGCTTGTTATCTGCAACGGGGTCTTTGTGCTACCATTGGAGCAGCAAGGAACAATACAGCGCCTTCGCGTCGGTGCAACGTATTCGTGGGATAGGCTTGATACTCATCCCACGCCGCACGTCGCTGTAGAGTTACTGAATAAGGCAGAAGCTATGACGAACGTACCTATGACACTTGTTCAGCATGATGCAGGTGTTCGACCATCATCGCGGGATAGGAAGCCTATTATCGGTATGCATCCAAGCAACAAGTGTATTGCTGTGTTTAGTGGATTTGGTTCTAAAGGCGCCGCCTACGTACCGTACTGTGCTGCACTGCTTGTGCAGCATCTTGAAGAGCATCAACCGCTCCCCGAATGGTGTGCACTGGCACGCTGGAAAGAATGGCGAGG
>JANWZB010000115.1 GCA_025055035.1 Candidatus Kapaibacterium sp. | reverse complement strand
GGAACTTGATAGTAACAATGTCCATGGCGCGATGAAACTCATGGCAAGCGATGACGAACGTCTATTATTGGCTGTAGAAAAGCTTGAACTGCAGGATGATATTGCTCGTATAGGAAGATTAATTGCGAAGAAAGACATCACACAGATGCGCATTGATACTCTCTCGCCTATACGACAGCGCTTGCGTACAGAGTTTGGCTACTTACGGGAATTGACGTTTATCACTGTGTGTATTGACAGCGTATGGTATATTGCAAAAGTGGTAGAGTAATCTTCTTGTAATGTCCTTGTAAGGAGCTCTAGGCAAAAAGTTTTTGGAAAAACGTAGTACCTTTCATAAGTTTATGCCTTATATATGTACAGTGTATGCGCAGATAATAGCGAAAAACAACGGCGGGCGTAGCTCAGTTGGTAGAGCACCAGATTGTGGCTCTGGGTGTCGCGGGTTCAAGCCCCGTCGCTCGCCCCTATCCCTATGAATCCATACCAGCTTATTACAGGTGTTCTGTAAATATATCGCTTGCAGAGCACCTTATTTTATCGCCTAAGAAACATCTTAGGATACTACGAAGGAGTAGCATAAGACTATGAATAATGGAACATTAGCACATCGTGCTCTCTTCGATGGAGTCCGCAATATCATTTTCGACCTTGGCGGTGTTTTGTACAATATAGACTATCACCTTGTAGAACAGGAATTGAGTGCACTTCAACATTCGGGAGCGGCTACGTTACCGCGTGTTCTCTACACACGCGAAACTCAGCCGGCGGTGTTTATGCGATATGAAGTTGGTAGTATTTCAACGCACGAGTTTTACACTGCGATACGGCAAGAGCTAGGTATAGAAGCAACAGACATGGAGATTGCACGGGCATGGAATGCAATGTTGCTTGGTATGTATCCGGGAAGAAATGCGCTAATATGGCGTGTAAAACAGCGCTATCGCCTTGCCTTATTGAGCAATACGAATGAGCTGCACATCGAGCACATTAAGCCTGAGTGTACAGAGCTATTCTCACTGTTCGAGAAACTATTTTTCTCGTATGAGATGGGGATGCGCAAGCCAGAGAAAGCTATATTTTTTAAGGTGCTACATGATATGGGGTATATACCAGAAGAGACCTTGTTTATTGATGACTCGTACCAGCATATTCAAGCGGCACGGGAATGTGGACTACGGACACTGTGGCTTCAGCACCCTGATAGTCTAGACCTTGCTGTCGATATGCTCGTACCGCGTGTAGAATCAGTATTATGAGTATATGCAATGCGGGCTACTACCCTGTTGTTCTGAGTAAACAGAAACACCACTTAGACGCTGCTTGATAGCTGTGCATCCAGACGTGCTTGCAAAAGGCGCACTTTTTCCGTGAACATGAGCGCTCTTTTCTGGTTTTGCTGCACTGTAGCCTCAGCAGCAAGCGCCTTGTACGCATAGAGTGCTTGGGCAAGTGCACCCTGAGATTCGTAGATGCGTGCCATTGTTTCGCTAATGATGACTGTGCCAGCATTAGGCTGAGAGTCACTCACAGTTTCACCGAGATTTTCCTTGAGATACTCAGGGATATCTGCCTGCCTGCCGAGCAATTCTTGAGCTTCAGGCATTTTTGCATGCATGAGACGTTGTGCTAGCGAGGCAATATCATCATCTCCACCCTTTGAATTTTCTTCTGTCAGTTCTGGAAGGCGCTCTAATTCGTCGATGGTTACAAGAGGCTCAGGCATAGGAGGGCGGGAGTATCCAATGTTCGGCTTGAGCATCTCGAGGCTCATGATATCAGTGCCCGATTTCTCACGAGGAAGCTCAGTAGCTTGGTCTTGACGCAGCGACTCTTGGTAGTGCTGCCATTCAGCAAATTCTGCAATTGGTGGTGGCTCAGGAATAGTGGGCGTGCGCTGACGCTCAATCTGCTGGCTTGGAGGGAGACTTTCAACACGCAGCGGCGTAAACTCTAGACCCGGAATAAGACGAAGATTCGTGCTGCGAAATGCAGAACGCTGTTCAGCTAGTGTACTGTCTGTCTCAAGAATACGCAGGTATGTTCCTAGAGTACGTTCTGCATGCTCAAGTGGTAGCTCTTGTCCACTGTCAATATACGTTACTGCTTCAGAAGCCTCTTGTAGAGCAGACTGCAAGCCAAGAGGCACAGACGTGCTATCACTGTTTCTAGTAGATGTATATTTCTCTTGCTGCTCTTTGAGGCGTAGAGCATATTGAATCTCTTTGCGGAGTGCTTGTGTTGGTGAAGAGCGCGGAGAGTGCCTTGCACCACGTTCAAGTGCTTGTTCGGCCGATGCATAATCTCCTATCGCCAAAAAAGCTCGTGCAAGGATGAGATATGCGGTAACGTAGTGTGGGTACTGCTCAAGACCCTGTCGGCACAGAGCGATAGCTTCGGCGGGATGTCCTTGCTCAAGAAATTCCTGTGCCTGAACGGCAAACAATGCATTGACGCCCATAATGTCATCCTCTTTATACTGTTTGTGTGCACGAATCTTGCGCTCGTGCAAATATTGAGAAAGCGCCGAAATGCTGCTATTCGGCAAAAATCGTTCTGGTTTATGGTCTACATCAACCGTTGGAACGAGTAGTCGGCGAAGAGGAGGAGAGAGGTTTTCGCCGGAGAGTTGTCAAAGATGTTCAATTTATGCTTTGCTTCTGCTATCATCGTATAGGCTTTTTGCTCAGCATATTCTATGCCCTTGTAGCGCTTGACAAAGTCAATGATGAGTTTAACATCTTTTTTAGTGGGCTTGGACTTGATAACTTTGAGAATTTCTTTGCTTTCTTTTGCTGATGCCTGAGAGAAAGCATATACAAGTGGAAGAGTAAGTTTTTTTTCTTGTACGTCGTTGCCTGTCGGTTTGCCAATTAACGAATTTCCTCCCGAATAGTCAAATGTATCATCACGAATTTGGAAAACAGAGCCAATAATCTCACCATATTCTCGTAGCGCTTTATGATGGTCAGGATTGGATGATGCACTCACAGCTCCAATTTCGCAGCATGTAGAAATAAGGGATGCAGTTTTGTCAGAGATGATACGGAAATAGGTTGCTTCGTCCATGTCCAGCTGCCGAGTTTTCTGAATTTGCAGTAGTTCTCCTTCGCTCATACGCCGCACTGCATGGCTCGTAATCCGAAGAAAATCGTATTCACCGTTTTCTACAGCGATAAGAAGCCCACGTGATAGTAGGTAGTCTCCCACTAGCACAGCAATTTTATTCTTCCATATTGCGTTGATAGAAGCCATACCGCGGCGTTGAGCCGATTCATCAACAACATCGTCATGTATCAGAGAGGCTGTATGTAGCAGCTCAACCATTGTTGCACCGATATGTGTTCTACGATTGACATTTCCACAGATTGCTGCACTCAAAAGTACTAATAATGGACGGATGCGCTTCCCACGCTGACGAAGAATGTATCGCACAACAGTGTCAAGCAACAGGACATTTGAACGCATCTGCTCTTTCAGTATGGTGTCAAAGTCTTGGATGTAAGGCTGTATCGGCTTTACAATGTCGCCTAGTGTCATAGCATTACCACACTTGCTGGGAAAGTCGTGTGCTGCGTATAGTTCCTACGAAACACAGCTTGCAAATTTACGATTTTTCTCAGCCAAAAATATGCCCTTTCCATTGAGTTATGTTGGAGGTTCTAAGGCTTGCAATCATTACTACTATCTACCTACTAACACTATGTGTGTAGTGTGTATGTAAAACTCATATGTATATGAAACCCACGTTTTGGTGCAATTTTTGCTTGTATGCGGTAATATGTCGTTGTTATAATGTGTTTGTGCCACTATGAAACATCGATTCATCATATTGTGTGCTCTGGTAAGCTTTGCAGGAATACTACCTGCAACTGCACAAGTGCTTAGAATACCACAAGGAATCGATTTTGGTACCCTTGTCTGCACAAGTGGCGTAGTGAGAGTAACACTAGGCATTGCAAACGTTGGAACGTCGTCTGTAGTGCTCTCAGGCGCCGCGATAAGCCCGACAAATGCTGACTTTTCTCTCGTATCACCTGCGAATATAACGCCTTCAACTCCAATCATCATTGTTCCTGGAGCGACACAAGCCATTACCATAGCATATAATCCTTCAAGAATTGGCACTATCAGTGCTGCTCTAGTGCTTGCGTCGAATGCTCTTAATGCAATAGGTGGATTACACACAATCCCGCTTACCGCACAGCGGGATTCTTCAGGATTTGTTCTTTCAACAACAAATCTTGTACTCACCAATGTTCCTATTAATTCCTCTTCAAGAGCAACGGTTACCCTAAGAAATACTGGTACCATGCCGATTACTATACCAACACCTGTGTTTTCGGGGGCATTTGTGCTCGATAGCATTGTGCCAAGTATCGTGCCGCGTGGAGAGCAAGGGGTAATGCACATACGTTTTGTCGGTGCTCCTGCTGGGGTAACAAGTGCAACAACCTTTTCTTTTCCTGATTTCTGCAACCGCAGCACCACGCTTCAAGCATTTGCTGCCGTGCAACAGCCGCCTCAGATTACTGCGATAGCGCCGCTTGTAGGAACGGTTGGTACAGAAGTAACAATTCTGGGAAGAAATCTCAGTAATACGCAAACAGTGGTCTTTGGTGGTGTGGTTGCGCAGTCGGTACGGATTATCAGCGACGAGCAGATTGTTGCTGTTGTTGGGCAGGGTGCGACAGGGCAAGTGAGTGTCAATATCAACGGTAGTATTGCAGTTGCTCCGCAGACTTTTAGATTTATTCCACAGCCCTCTGTGCTATTTGTTTCGCCACTTGCTGGTGGGACAGGAACAGCAGTTACAATTATTGGAGCACACCTTGATAACGTAACGAATGTGATATTTGGTAGCGTGCCTGCAGCATCATTTACCATCAATAGTCCATCGCAAATCACTGCTGTTGTGGGAAATGGTGCAAGTGGTGCAATTACCCTCACAACGCTCGTCGGCTCAACAAGCTCGACGCAACGGTTTCGATTTATTCCGGCGCCTGAAATTCTGTTTATTACGCCGCAGACAGGGGGAGCAGGAACTGCAGTTACGATTATTGGTAATAATCTCGACAGCACACGAAGCGTTGCGTTTGGTAACGTACTAGCCTCAACATGGATACAAGTGAGTCCCACACAGGTTCAGGCAATAGTTAGTAAAGACGGTGAGACGGGTGCTGTCCGTATAACAACACCCGGAGGAACAGCAGTATCGCGACAGGTATTTACCTTTGTTGCTCCGCCAACCATTAGCTTTGTATCACCAACAATTGGTGGCGCTGGAACAATTGTCAATATTATTGGGACAAACTTCACCAATGTTACAGGTGTAAGTTTTGGTGGTGTACCTGCACAGAGCTTTATTGTGAGTAGTCCAACACAGATTATTGCTACTGTTGGAAATGGCGCAAGTGGTGCAATCACTGTAAATACAGTGCACGGCAGCACGACTGCTTCACAGCAATTTATCTTTATTGCAGTACCAGTAATTACCCTGTTTAGCCCTACACAAGGGGGAGCAGGTACAGTCGTGAATATCTTCGGAGCACATTTTGATGATGTAACAGGGGTAACGTTTGGGGGTGTGCCGGCACGCTCGTTCAGTGTTCTGTCTTCAACTCAGATACAAGCAGTCATAGGGATGGGTGCAAGTGGTAATATTGCTGTAGTTGCGCGGGGCGGTATTGGATTTTCTTCTGTGCCGTTTGTGTTTACACCAACAAGTGTGCAAAGTGTGGAACACGAAACCGTTCTCGAAGCCTTCCCTAATCCTGCATCGTCTGCACTGAATATTCGGTATTCCCTTAGCTCAGCAAGTGCAGTCAAGATAGAACTGTTTTCTGTGCTTGGTGAACGCCTGTATATTGACGAAGGTAGGCGTGCTGCTGGAATATACACCACCGTTGTGCCTCTAGAGCATCTTCCACAGGGGATGTATTCGTGCCGTCTACAAACGCATTATGAAACGCGGGTTATACTTGTGCGTGTTGTGAAATAGTTGCAGTTGTGAACAGAGTTTGTAAATTTGAGCACTCTGACGCCTTCCCGAATATCTCTAGTGTGAAGCGGAGCGCAATTGAGCAGACAAACTTCATATGACCGTCATAGTGCTCGCAGTCTTGGTATCGTTGGGTCATCGGTCAAGATGCAAGAGGTAGTCGAGCGCCTGTATCATGTTGCACCAACAGATCTTTGTGTGCTTTTGACGGGTGAATCAGGTACAGGCAAAGAGGTTTTTGCTCGTGCAATACACCGCTTAAGTAAACGTAACAAGGAGCGGCTCATTAGTATCAACTGTGCTGCTATTCCTGAAACGCTCTTGGAGTCGGAATTATTTGGTAGTGAAAAAGGAGCATATACGGGGGCTGTGGAGCAACGCAAAGGCTTTTTTGAGGCAGCGGACAAAGGCACGATATTTCTTGATGAGGTAGGCGAAATGCCTGTGAGTACGCAGGTTAAGCTATTGCGTGTACTAGAAACAGGCGAGTTTTCGCGCTTGGGTTCGCCAGATATACTGAAAACGGATGTGCGTGTAATTGCTGCAACAAACCGACGTCTTGAGGAAGATGTAGCGTCGGGTACGTTCCGTACAGATTTATTCTATCGACTCAACAGTGTACGCATTGAGATTCCTCCGCTTCGTGAGCACGCAGAAGATATTCCGGAGCTTGTCGAGTATTTTGCGCAACGTACTGCTGCAAAAAATAATATCGTGTATGAAGGTATCCACGAAGACGCACTGGATATTTTAGTACGGCTTCCTTGGACAGGGAATATTCGCGAGCTTCGAAATTTAGTTGAGACTGTTGTAACGCTCGAACAGGGACGTATGATAACAGTTGAGTCCTTGCGCCCATATCTTCCTCGTGCTTTGAAGCAGCCAAGCGTAGGTATAGAATCATACGATGTGGCAATGTCTGCGGCACAGGATGATGTACGAAATTATGAACAAGCAGCACGTTCTGCTGTTTTTGCATTGCCGCCTGCTTCAGAAAGTGTGAGCAACAATCAGGAACTCCCATTGCATACTGCGGCATATTCTCCTGCACTCTCACTTCTGCCCCTTACTGGTAGAATTCCTGAGCAGCTTGAGCGGGAGCTTATATACAAGGCTCTCGTTGATTTGGCT
Organism: Candidatus Kapaibacterium sp.; assembly: GCA_025055035.1. Taxonomy (GTDB): domain Bacteria; phylum Bacteroidota; class Ignavibacteria; order Kapaibacteriales; family UBA4661; genus PH2015. The sequence continues at coordinate 1,524 of JANWZB010000115.1, read as the reverse complement.
CGAGAAGTAACGCTGTTGCGCGGTGAAATAGCAGAGATAAAGGATATGCTCGTTCTACAAAGCCAGAAGCAGACTCCTGATGGGTCGGAGGGTATCATGCAAGAGTTTTCGGAACGTAGCAGAATAGACAACGATGAAAAATTCATTATGACAATGAGCGAAGTTGAGAAGCGGCTGATAGGTGCTGCGCTACATCGTTTTTCCGGAAATCGTCGGCAAGCTGCCCATGCACTTGGCATTAGTGAGCGTACGCTGTACCGGAAATTACATGAATATGGCTTTTTGAAAGCAGAGGGTTCGCCGCGCGATGCTGAAACTACCTAGGCAGCAACGTTTCCAGCACTGTCTCCATAACTTTGCTGCACTGTCTTTTGAGAAAGAATTATGCTACACAGAGCATTCTTTTTTGACCGTGATGGTATAGTGAATAAGCGAATTGTAGGAGGATACGTAACCTCTGTTGACGAGTTTGTGTTCCTGCCTGACTTTTTCTCTGTATTCCGCCTTGTTAAGGAAATGGAGTATCTTGCAATACTCGTAACGAACCAGCAAGGGGTTGGTAAGGGCTTAATGACTGACGAGGATCTAAGAGCTGTGCATGCGTATATGCAACGCTGTATAAGAGCAAAGACAGGGTGGCAGTTCGACGACATTTATGCCGCTACTGAATGTGATAGAGTAGAGTGTCAGCAGTTTTCTGAGGGAGCAGTAGTGCATCGCCGTCGCAAGCCAAGCCCTACAATGCTCTACGAAGCTCATGCACGTTGGGGAATACATTTTGCGTTGTCATGGATGATAGGGGATAGTTTATCAGATGCAGAGGCTGGTCGTGCCGCTGGAGTACACACGGTACTCGTTGGAAACTTTCAGAAGCATGAGGCTGATATTGTTGTTCCATCGCTGCAAGCTCTCGTTCCCTTGCTCCCATCGTTACTTTCTCCTCAAGAGAATGCTTCGATAATATCTGCTAAGCTCTATGGTAGTAAATAGCTCTTCCTCCTCTTCGTTAATATCATGCTTGTAGAACAGAGAAAAAACTTGCCGCTTCATCATCGTGTTGCAATGATGACTGCGTCGTTGGGAGGGGTTGGTTGTGTACCCAAAATACCGGGAACTGTAGGTAGTTTAGTTACTCTTGGCGCTATGTGGGGTAGTCGGGATGTACGAATAGGTCATATGCTTGTATGGTCTGTAGGAGCGCTTGTGTTTAGCATTCTTGCGTGGTGGTCAGTGGCAATAGCAGAGCGATATTGGGGAAATGATTCGCAGCGCATTGTTATTGACGAGTGCATAGGTATGGTAATGGTTATTCTTATGCTCGAAGTATGCGATAAAACAATGCTGCTGCGATGGGAATACACAGCATTACTAGGATTTAGCATATTTCGCGTATTCGATATTTTGAAGCCTTTTCCTCTCTCGTGGCTCAACGCACAACAAGGAGCATTCTTCGTGCTGGCAGATGACATTCTTGCAGGGATTATGGCGGTAAGCATCACAGAAGGTATATGGTTGATATGGCAA
>JANWZB010000114.1 GCA_025055035.1 Candidatus Kapaibacterium sp. | reverse complement strand
CGAAGCCTGTGATTATAGACGATTCGCCTCAAATACTTCACGCTGCTGCATCTATAGCTAGCTGAAGATAGGGTTCTGGTTCACACAGCCCTTTGCAGCAAACTGTGGAAGTAGGTATACAAAATTGCATTTGAACTCCAATATTTTTTGCGTAACATTGTAAGCAGCAGCTTATTTAAGATACTGCAAAGAACTAATCTAATGCCTTGTATCAAGACAAGAGGTTCATAATATGCGAGAGCTGTTTCCCTTCATGCGTGTAACAATAGTGTTTGTTGCCTGCTGTATCGCATTCATCTTTGCGTCCAATCTCTCAGGCTTCTTTGTAAAACCGAGTGACGATCCGGCATGGAAAGAACCGTATAATGCTCAAGCTGCAAGTGCAGGAACGTCAAATCCCGATGCAGCCAAGGGCACTGGCGCTAGTGTGTTTAATCAAAAATGTGCTGCTTGCCATCAGGCTAACGGGAAAGGACTTCCAGGCATATATCCTCCGCTTGTGGGGTCAGAACTAGCGCAGCACTCCGATGTATCCATCCCGATTCGCATTGTTCTACATGGATTCCAAGGTAAGATTCAGCGTGCAGGCAAAGAGTATAACGGCGTAATGACACCATGGAAAGATGCTCTTTCTGACCAAGAGATTGCCGATGTGCTAACAACGGTGCGGTCGAGCTGGGGCAACAATGCGTCTGCAATAGATCCCAAAGATGTTGCTGAGGTGCGAGTAAAAACTCTGGCACGACCAGGTGCTTATACTGAAGAAGAGCTGCGCAAGCCTCTCTGATATTGAATAAATGCCACTCAAAGCCCACTCTTTTGTAGCCTTCTCACTAAAAATCACAGTTTTGCGGAGTCTGTATGTTTGATTTTTCATGGAACATGCTAACGTACTTCCCACCAGGGGTAAGTACATATAGCGATGCACTAGATGACCTGTTTCGGCTTGTGTACTGGATTTCTGTCGCAATCTTTCTGCTCGTCCAAATTACGCTAGTTGTGTTTATAGTAAAATATCGCACTCGACCGGGTCATAAGTCCATCTACCATCATGGAAATAACGTCGTTGAATTTGTTTGGACGCTTGCCCCAACATTGCTCTTTGCTGGGCTAGGATTGTACAGCGATGAAATGTGGAAAGTCGTCAAATATTCCTCACGTTTGCCCTTGCCTGACATTGAAATTGACGTGGTCGGGCAAGCCTTCAACTGGCATGCCCGCTATCCCGGAGCAGATGGTATTCTTGGTAAGCGGCATGCACGCTATCGCACTGCTCAAAACCTTTTTGGTATTGATCCCACAGATCCTCACGGCAAGGATGACATTGTGCTTACGGGAGAGTTTAATCTTCCTGTAAATAAGAATGTTGTGGTGCATCTTTCCTCTGTAGATGTGCTGCACAGCTACTTCCTCCCAAACTTTCGTATCAAACAAGACGCTGTTCCAGGCTCGTGGATTGATGTTTGGTTTAATGGTACAAAGCCTGGCAAGTATGAGCTTGCATGCGCAGAGCTGTGTGGCAGCGGACACTATGCAATGCGCGGTGTTCTAAATCTCCAGTCTGATAAGGATTTTGCAGAATGGATGGATGCAAAAATTGCAGCAAAGAAAGCTGTTTTAGCTGCTGAAGCTGCGAGTACTTCCTCAGAGACGGCTGTCCCTTCTACTGCTCAGCAAGCTGCTGCGTCAAGCACTGCACACTGAAGAAAAAGCCATACAGTCCTAAGTAAATAAATTATACTCGCGAGAGCAAGCCCTAGATTGCTTGCAAACAATAAAGAACACTAATACAAACAATGTTAAACTTTCGTCATCGTGAATACTTATGTCTGCAGCTAGTACATATGCCGAACACGCTGATACACTGACACATGATGCCCATAGTCATGTAGGCCATCACAGTGTATCTTTTATTCGAAAGTATATTTTCTCAACTGACCACAAGACCATTGCAAAGCAGTTTTTGACCTCTTCACTGTTCTTTTTATTGGTCGGCGGTGCATTTGCTCTTTTTATTCGTTGGCAGCTTGCGTATCCCGGAGAGCCAATCCCGATTGTTGGTAAGTGGCTTCCAGAAACGTTTGTTTCGAATGGTGCAGTACAGCCAGGCTTTTACACCCAGCTTGTAACAATGCACGCGACAATTATGATCTTCTTCGTTATCATTCCTTTGGCAACGGGGGCATTTGCAAACTTCTGCATTCCTCTTATGATAGGAACGGATGATATGGCAATGCCAACCGTTAACATGATTTCGTTCTGGCTTGTGCCGGTGGCCGGGTTAACTGTGATGTCTGGCTTCTTCGTTGAAGGAGGGGCAGCTGCATCCGGTTGGACGAGCTATCCGCCTTTGAGCGCATCAGGAACGGGTCATATGCTTTGGGTGATAGGTATTTTCCTTGTGGGATTCTCTTCAATTCTTGGTGGCATGAACTATTTGGCAACGGTGCTAAATAAGCGAGCAAAAGGAATGCGCATGTTCGATTTGCCGCTAACGGTATGGGCACTATTCATCACCTCAATCCTACAAGTTTTAGGGACGCCTGTACTTGCCTCAGCGGCAGCATTGCTGTTCGTTGATCAGGTGTTTCATGCTGGTATCTTCATTCCCGAAAATCTTCTCACGCCAACAGGTGGCTTATATCCAAGTGGTGCCCATGTAGGGGCAGGTGGAGGTGGTCAGCCTGTGCTCTTCCAGCATTTATTCTGGTTCTACTCTCATCCTGCTGTGTACATCATGATTCTTCCTGTTATGGGTGTTGTATCAGATGTACTTGCAACTTTTGCTCGTAAGGCTATCTTTGGCTACAAAGCAATGGTATTCGCTATTATGGCAATAGCATTTCTTGGTTTCGTTGTGTGGGGGCATCACATGTTTCTTTCGGGTATGAGTCCGCTTTTGGGCACGACGTTCATGCTCTCAACAATTGTGATTGCTGTTCCTTCCTCTATCAAGGTGTTTAACTGGCTAGGAACAATTTGGAAGGGCAATATCCACTTTACCACCCCGAGTCTGAATGCACTCGGATTTATCGCGACGTTCGTTGTTGGGGGACTGAGCGGTGTGTTTATGGCAATTGGACCTATCGACGTGTACATCCATGATACGTATTTCATCGTGGCGCATATTCACTATGTTCTCTTTGGAGGTGCCCTGTTTGGTATATTTGCTGGTCTCTATTACTGGTATCCGAAAATGTTCGGAAAAATGTACAATGAGACGTTAGGGAAGTTTCACTTTGCACTCACGTTTATTACCTTCAATCTTTGCTTCTTCCCGATGCACATGATCGGTGTTGGCGGTCATATGCGACGTATCCATGATCCGTACGTATATGAGTTTCTTAAACCTTTCCAGCCGATTAATCAGTTTATCACTGTGTTTGCAATACTGATGGGGCTTGCGCAGCTCCTGCTTGTTTTTAACTTTCTTTGGAGTTTGAAGTATGGTCGCCCTGCACCCCGTAATCCATGGCGAGCGAATACGCTCGAATGGGCTGCACCTGCGCACCCTGGACATGGGAACTTCGATCGCGATATTACGGTATATCGCGCTCCGTATGAATATGCTTCGCCAGAATCGAAGCGCGATTATCTTCCCCAGTGGATTCGACCGCCATACATCGAGAAGGAAAAAACAGTGTCGGTCAGTTAAGTAAGTTAGACCAAAGTTAAGTCAGACCAAAGTGAGGCTACACATCTTTACTGAGAGAAACGACAAGCTAGGAAGATTTATCAGTAACGCTTCAGTAACGCTTACGCATCCCGCATCTATCTGCGGCGAATACAATGCAGACAGTACCAACAACAGATCTAGCCCTTGCAGAAAGTAGAGTATCTGATTCCGATAATACAAAAGGCGGTAGTATCCTGCAGCGTTTAAATGCGTACTACGAATTGACTAAGCCAGGTATAACGCGCATGGTCGTTCTAAGCGGCGCAGCAGGATACTACCTCGGTATACCAGAAACTCTACAGTATTTTTCTGTGAGCAGCAACATCGTGAATTTTCTTCTTGCTATGTTTGGTATAGCGTTTGTCTCCTCAGGAAGCTGTGTGCTTAACAACTACGCAGAGCGAGATTTCGATAAGCTTATGAGACGTACAATGCAGCGCCCCATTCCTTCTGGCGCTGTACAGCCTAAAGCGGCTCTTTTATTTGGTGTGATGCTCGCGATATTAGGCGTGGCGATGCTGGTGCCTGTAAATATTTTAACTTCAGTTCTCGCTGTTCTGACGCTTGTGCTCTACGTGTATGTATACACGCCGCTCAAGCGCAAGACACTGCTGTCGCTTATGATAGGCGGTATTCCGGGCGCACTGCCAGCACTGGGTGGATGGACAGCAGCAACCGGAACTGTTGAGATAGAAAGCCTGCTTCTATTCATACTGATGTTCATGTGGCAGATGCCACACTTTCTGGCGCTTTCTTGGATGTACAAACAAGACTACAAGCGCGGTAGATATGAAGTGCTCGCCGTGCGTGACCAGACGGGCAAGCACGTTGCAACTCAGACACTGCTGTTTGTCATTCTCCTTATTCCTGCAACTCTTGCATTAGCATTTGTGCAGAAAACGGGAATAGTGTATCTTGTAGGTACTTCAGTGTTGTGTGCTACGTTTCTTTATTATTCTTTTCAGTTTTTGCGTAGTACCACAGTTGTCAACGCTCGCAAAGTATTGCTGTCTTCGTACCTATACTTGGTTGGTACATTCACAATGATTTTCGTAGATAAACTATAGGCTTTGGGATTTGGGAAGAGAAATCTGTGCTCACTTGTACTCGATTATAGAGCACATCTTGCTACACACATGTGCTTCTAGGCTTCTCAAATATAATAATGCTTTTTTGTAAAAAAGGTGTACGTTATGTCTTCTGCCCTTTCTCTTGCTCACGAGCCTGTTACAGGAATTCGGCATGGAAAACTTGGGATGTGGATTTTTCTCGCATCCGAAGTTATGTTTTTTTCTGGCTTCTTCACAGCATTCATTATTCTTCGCAACAGCAACCTTGCTGTTTTTGCTCATGGTGCTGCAGAGCTTAACTGGCCCTTGGCAGCAGTTAACACAGTTAACCTGATTGTGAGTTCTCTAACGATGGCGATGGCAATCCTTTCGCTGGAACATGCGAATAAATCTAGGTTTCAGCTCTACTTAGGAATTACGTTTCTTTGCGGCTTGATATTTCTCATTATTAAGTACTTTGAGTATACGGCGAAATTTAGTCACGGCATTTATCCCGGGACGAGCTCTTTCTTCGGTCTATACTTTACAATGACCGGCTTCCACGCAATGCACGTTTTTGCCGGGATGATTCCTATTGGTTGGATTCTAGCAAAGTCTTTTACCAAGCGTGGGTATCACGACTGGGAACGCGTTGAGATTTTAGGGCTATATTGGCATTTCGTGGATCTAGTCTGGATATTTCTTTTCCCTGTCCTATATCTTATCTTTTAAGAATTTTAACAAGCAAGCTCTTTTTGTTGTAAGACCAAATAACTATTTCGACGAGGAATCCTCTATGGGTGCAGGACTTTCAGCAGCTGAAATGCAGAGAAACTATGTGAGAGTTTTTGGTGCTCTTATGGCGTTTACGCTGCTTACAGTAATTGCGGCAAAGCTCGTTCACTTTCCAGAAAGCTGGGGTGATGCCTCCACGGTGCTGCATGTAACAATAGGTATAGTGATTGCAATTATGAAGGCATGGATGGTTGTCTATATTTTCATGCATATTAAGTTCGACAATCCGTACCTTCGTGTCTTTATCTATGTTCCACTCTTTTTGTTTTGCGTGCTCGTATTTGCATTGACAGTGCTTGGTGGTCCGACACTGTAGTGCAAACTGACAGAAAAGAGGAGAAATATGTTCCAATGGTTGTCCAGAAAGTTTAAGCCTCTTGCTATCGTCGTTGGGGTATTATTGGTACAGCATGCTGCTCTTGCTTGTCCAAACTGTAAGGATAACTTTGACCTAAATACTACGCAAGGAAACATAGGAGCAGCATACGGATACACAATATACTTCATGATTCTCCTTCCTATCGTGATTGTTACAACGATAGCCATCAAAATAAAGCGTCAGATAGATGTGAAAAATAGTAGTGCTCAGTCCGCTGAGCCCTGTAGATAGAGAGAAACTGCAGCAGTAGAATCTTAGTCAGGCAGAACTACTTCTTACTCTAGGACGCTGCATAACAACTACCTAACAATTCTAAAAACTCTAGTACGCTACGCATAGCATAAAGAAGAAGTACTCTTACACAAATCTCTTGCGCTCACCATGTTTACTGAAAAAACAAACCGTCGAACAAAAAAGACTATCCTCGCAGGAATTGCGCTGATAAGCTTTGTCGGGATTAGCAGTTACTTTGGATTTGATAATGCTGTTACTGATGTAGGTTACCGGCCAGAACAGCCGATTCCCTTCTCTCACAAGCTTCACGCAGGTGAACTGCAAATCAAGTGCATGTACTGCCATACGTCGGTTGAAAAGTCGAAGCACTCAACTGTTCCTGCAACAAGTACATGTATGAACTGCCACATTGCTGTGAAAGCAGAAAGCCCTAAGATTGCTAAGGTCAAGGAAAGCTGGGAAACTGGAAAGCCCATAGAATGGCGCAAAGTGCATAAGCTGCCCGACTACGTAAACTTTAATCATGCACGCCATATTCGGGCACGAATAGATTGTGCATCATGTCATGGAGAAGTAGAGAAAATGGGTGTTGTTACGCAAGTGAAACCACTGTCTATGGGATGGTGTCTTGACTGTCATCGCAATCCTCAGCAACATGTTGTTCCAGCGCGTGAGATATCTGGTATTTTCACAGGGCTAGATTCGTATGAGGAAACGGCACAAAAAATTAAGAGTGAGCAGCCCTCTCGTGGTGAAGGGCGCTGGGCTGCTATGAAAGATTGTGCAATTGAAGGAGCGGGCGTGTATGAGCACGAGCTTGGGAAAGCAAGCGTTGCTGGCCTTGTTATGCCTAAAAAGCTTGCTCTTGGTCCAGAAAACTGTGGAGCATGTCACTATTAGTATGGTTTAGTATGCTGTGCGAGTAGTGAGAAGTTGCCTCCTGCCTATGGCGATGAAACGACTATACTTACAACTTACTATCTACGAGAAATCTATGGAGCACAAATACTGGAGAAGTCTCGACGAGATATCAGCACAAATGCAGGTGTCCGAGGAATATCATTTCTCTAATAACTCGGCAGAGCAAAACACAAACGCTATAAACAATGCTTTTGATGCAACTGCTTTCGACACGGTGGGAAGAATTAATCGTCGCAGGTTTGTTGGTATACTTTCTGCCTCAATGGCGTTTGCTGCTACGAGCTGTCGTCGCCCTGACACGAAAATAGTTCCCGTAGTAAAAGCAAGTGAGTATCTTGTTCCAGGCTTACCTACCTATTACACAACAGTGTTTCCTCACGGAAACGCGGCAGTGGGCTTAGTTGCAAAGACTCGTGACGGCCGACCTATTAAGCTTGAGGGCAATGAGAAGCATATTGCGTCCATGGGAGCAACGTCTTCGTGGATACAAGGCTCTCTCCTCTCGCTATATGACCCCGACCGCATGAAGAATCCCTTCGTGAATAAAGGAGGCTTTACACCCAGTACAGTTAAGAAAAGTGCACCGGGGTTTGTGCCTGTGAAGACTGTCATTCGCACGATAGCCGAGGAAGTACAGCGAATTACCGCTAGGGGGAAGTCTTTTTGCATACTTATCAATGAGCATCCGTCTCCTAGCTTAAATGCTTTGTTGCAGGAAATAGAATCTGCTCTTCCCAACACAGAGGTTGTTGTAGCACCAGCGCTCCGCGCCGGAAACATTGCCGAAGCAAACAAGCAGGTGCTTGGCATCGATGCAGAGTTTGCTGTTGACTACTCTAAGGCGGATGTCATACTTAGTGTTGATGCAGATTTTCTTGGCACCGACAAAAATGCAGTATACAACATACGCCAATTTGCAAAGAATCGCAAACCGTCGTATGACAATCCAGTTATGAGCAAGCTGACGGTGGTTGAAGGTATGATGTCGCTTACAGGCATGAATGCTGATAGACGCGTCAAGGTTTCTCCGGATCAGTTTGTTGCTTTTCTCAGTACCGTAGCAAACGAAATGGGTGTTAATGTTGCAGACTCTAAGGGCGTGATACTTTCAGAAGAGCAGAGAACATATGCAAAAAGTATTGCACAAGAATTACAGTCAGCTTCGGGCAGGGCTGTAGTTGTTGTCGGCGAACATTTACCAGTGGGGGCACATGCGCTCGGTATCATGATAAATTTGGCAATAGGAGCATTTGGTGTCAATAAGCCCATCAACACTACCCATCAGTTCCCGTATAGCAATAGCAAAAAAGCTGCATTTGCAGCGTTCCGCGAAGAGCTACGATCGGGGAAAATAGGGGCCGTGCTCTTTGCCGACACCAATCCTATGTATTCAGCCGACAGTGAGTTACAGGAACTTCTGCAGAAAGTTGAGCGGCGCTTTGCATTCTCAATGTATGAGGATGAGACTGTCAAAACGTGTTACGCATATATCCCTGCGGCGCACTATCTCGAGTCGTGGGGCGATGCTCAAGCATTCGATGGTTCTCTGTCGATTCAGCAGCCAATGATTGCACCCCTGAACCCGAATAGTGCACCGATTCCCGACTTGCTCATGCAG
>JANWZB010000113.1 GCA_025055035.1 Candidatus Kapaibacterium sp. | reverse complement strand
AGATGGAAGAGCTAATGCGTCGGCTTCAGCAGTCGCTTAAAGCAACGGATGATGAGGATTTTCTGCGTCATCTTTCGGAGGCTGGGTTGCAGATTGCAGAGCGCCTGAACGTTGTATGGCGCTCGCCATTCCTGAAGGATATTCAGCGTTCATATCCTCAGTACTGGCAGTCATTTACGCAGCGCCGTAGAGCAGGCATATTGTCGATGTTTCAGATGATTTGCGAAGAAGGTGAGCGACGAGGTGTGCTGCGCAAGGAAATCAATTATGAACTTTTTACCCTCATGTACCTAGCCTGTGTAGAGCATATTATGCAGCCTAGCGTCATGCATGAGCTGCGCCTGAGTGGCGGCACAGTGTTTCAAATGATTATGGCAATTTTATTTGGTGGAACGCTTACGGACAAAGGGCGTAGCATCAGTGCACAATTTGAACAGTATTGGCTACACTCCAAGCCAGAGCCAACATCATAATCGAGAGATAACAGGTTTTTGCTGTACAAGTTCGTCAATATAAGACAACGTTTTACCATCATACACGATTTGAGTTTCTATGTGCCCCGTACGAAGATTCACCATACACACAACGCTTGTTCTTCTGTGTGTGAGTGCAAGTGCACTCAGTGCACAAGGCGTATCTATTGTTTCCGTTCCACTACACAGCAACGCTCAACCGCTGCAACGAATTCGTCTAACGGTTGAGGAGGCTGTGAGGAGAGGAGTAGAATACAGCAAAACTCTACATACAGCCCAAGCAAAGCTACATGCTGCCGAAGCTCGTGTTGGCGAAGCCGCTGTAGCAATGTTACCAAAAGTTGATGTAACAGCAACATATGCCCGCCTGAGTGATATTCCTCTTGACCGTCAGTTCCAGTTTCAGCTTGATGTATCGCAATTCTTTCGTGGAACAGTCGATCCTATGCTGCTTGCAGACCCTTCGGTACAGCGCTCGCTGCTAGCACTGCGGCAGCTTACGACCCCGCCACCCTCGAGCGGTGAGCAGCCACAGCCTTCTTCCGTGTTTCCTGTGATTCTCGATAACTATCAGTTCCAAGCTGCTGTAACCTATCCTGTGTTCACGGGATTCCGATTAGAAGCTGCAAAAGCAGCAGCAGAATATAATGCACAGGCTGCATCGCAGGATATCATGAAAGAGCGCTCCGAAACAGAGTTTACAATTCACAACGCTTACTGGACGCTGTACAAAGTTCGCCATGTGCAGCGCTTGACGGCGGAGACGATAGAACAAGTTAATGCTCGTCTTGCTGACGCACAGAGTTTGCTGAAAAATGGTTTGCTGACACAGAATGATATTTTGCGCTTACAACTGCAACTTTCTAATGCGAAAATCGCAAAGATTGATGCCGACAATGCTGAGCGCTTAGCTGCACTGCAGCTTAATACATTGCTCGGCTTACCTCTTCATGCAGAAGTTGAGCTGGCTTCTGAGATACAGTACACTCCGAATAAACTTCCCGATTATGAAACAGCACTACAACGAGCGCTCGAAGCGCGTGCCGAGGTACGTGGTACACAGCTCCGTATAAAAGCTGCCGAAGAAGCAGTGCGTGCTGCACGTGGAGGATATTTCCCCACTGTTGCTATTTCTGGTGCGGCACTTGAGGCAAATCCTAATCCACGCCTGAGCTGGCGCGGTGCAGAGTGGAACTTTACTTGGCAACTTGCTGCACAGCTTTCGTGGACGCTGTGGAACTGGAATACTACGGGATATCAGGTGGCACAAGCGGAAGCACAGGTTGTGCAGGCAGAAGATGCTCTCAGTATGCTACACGATGGTATAAAGCTTGAAGTAACACAAAATTATCTTGCGCTTCAGCAGGCACGGGAGAAAGTAGCAGTGGCACAGCAAGGCATGGAGCAAGCTAACGAAAACTATCGCGTTACTAACGAAAAATTCAAAAAAGGTCTCGCTTTAACCTCCGACGTAACAGAAGCACAAACACTGCAGCTTCAAGCGAAGGTACACTACATTACTTCTATTGTAGACTACGAGCTTGCTCAAGCGCGTCTTGCTAAGAGTCTTGGAGAGCGTTCTCCGCTTATAAACCAAGCGAAGTAGTCTACAGTACTACAGTGCAAAGCAAATATTTCTCACACGTATTATCCCTCAGAGGACATCACTATGAAAAGCAAAATTATTGGAGCAGCTGTAACACTACTTGCGCTCGGGCTCATTGTCATGACACTCATCAACAATAAAGCCAAAAGTAAAGCTAAAGCTGAACAAAGTAGTATTTCAACGGTATTGCCAGTTCAGGTACAAACGGTACGCTATGCTCAGCTCCATGATGATGTAACACTTGTTGGAACGGTGCTTGCAAATAACGAAGTCAATGTTATTTCGGAAACATCAGGACGAGTAATTCAGGTATATGTGCGCGTTGGTGATAAAGTGAGTGCAGGAACTGTTCTTGCTGCCGTAGATGATGAATTGCGTCAGGCAGCCCTGTTATCTGCACAAGCAAACTTCGATAAAGCAAAAGCAGATTACGACCGCACAGAAGCACTTTTCAAGGAACGTGCTGTTGCAGAGGCGCAACTCGATGCCGCACGGCTAGGACTCAAAGCTGCTGAGGCGCAGCTTATTACTGCACGGCGTCAAGTCAAGGATACGCGTATTACATCGCCGATTGCTGGCTATGTTACAGCACGTCTCATAGATAAGGGAGTAACACTTGTTCCCGGTGCGCCTGTAGCAACGATTGTGGATATCTCAACGCTCAAAGTGAGAGTAAATGTTGCAGAATCCGAAGTATTCAAACTGAAGGCAGGGGACAATGTACGGATTACTACTGATGTATATCCCAATGTAGTGTTTGAAGGGCGCATTACTGCTATTTCTGTGAAGGGTGATGAAGCACATACCTATCCTGTAGAAATCACGTTTGCTAATAGCACGACGCACCCACTGCGCGCTGGAATGTTTGCTCGTGTTGCGTTCACATCTATTCAACGCGATACAGCACTGGTAATTCCTCGCGAAGCACTCGTTGGCAGTGTGAAAGATGCTCGTGTCTATGTTGTTGAGCGAGGTTCGGTTGCCCGCCTGCGGAACATTGTCGTTGGAGCAGAAGCAAATGGGAAACTCGCCGTCGTGCATGGTTTAAGTCTAGGCGAGGCAATCGTCGTTGTAGGACAGAACAATCTCAGAGATAGTACTGCTGTCTCTGTAGTCAAGGTGCTGGATCAGCAGTAATGGTACAATATCAGACGTTTTTACACCACTCTTTTCTCGGATGAAAACCATGACAATGACAGAACTTGCCATCAAACGCCCTACACTTGTTGTTGTATTATTTGCTGTGTTGGGTGTGCTGGGTGTGATGGGATATATTCAGCTCAAATACGATTTGCTGCCCAAAATCAATCCTCCCGTTGTTGTGATCACAACAATTTATCCTGGAGCAAGCCCAAGTGAAGTAGAGACTAATGTCTCGAAGGTTATCGAAGATGCTGTATCGGGTATGGACAAGGTTGTTGCAATTCGGTCATCATCTGCAGAAGGGCGATCAACGGTAGTAATTGAACTAGCACAGTCAGCGAATCTCGATTTCTCGTTGCAAGAAGCTCAGCGCAAAGTAAACCAAATATCAAACGCTTTGCCGAAAGATGCCCGCACACCAATTATTGCGCGTGTAGCGTTGGATGAGCTGCCTGTTATTCGTATGGGAGCAACCTCCAACTTGCCAAACCGAGAGTTCTATCAATTTATGAAGGACAAGGTGCAGCCACGCTTCTCGAAGCTGTCAGGTGTAGCGCAAGTTACTCTTGTGGGAGGCGAAGAACGCCAAATACAAATCAACCTGAATGCAGATAAAATCAGGTCTTTTGGGCTCTCCATACCACAAGTTGCAGGAATTATTAAAGCTTCGAATCTAGATTTCCCAACAGGTAAGGTCAAGGATAGCGAGCATCAGTATGTTGTGCGGCTTGCAGGTAAGCTAAATTCGCTCGAAGAAGTAAAAAATATTGTGCTGTCGCGGACACGTACAGGGGGAGAAATTCGCCTTGCTGACGTTGCCGAAGTGCATGATGGTATCAAAGAGATTGTGAGCATGAGTCGCGTCAATGGTGTTGCCTCGATTGGCGTGCTGATTACTAAGCAGTCCGATGCAAATTCTGTGGAAGTGAGCCAGCTTATTCGTAAGGAGATTGAGCATATCGAGCGGGACTATGCTACATACAACCTTCGATTTACTATTGCCCAAGATGGCTCAATGTTTACAATCGACGCTGCTGACGCAGTAAAGCATGACCTGATGATAGCGGTGGTTTTAGTTGCTGCAGTGATGTTACTATTCCTCCATTCGATTCGATCATCGCTCATTGTCATGGTTGCTATTCCTACATCGCTCATTAGTACGATGGCAGGTATGTGGTGGTTTGGATTTTCCCTGAACTTGATGACCCTTCTTGCGATGTCGCTTGTGATTGGTATTCTTGTGGATGATTCGATTGTTGTGCTTGAAAATATCTACCGCCATCTCGAAATGGGCAAAGATAGGCGCAAAGCGGCACTGGAAGGTCGTAATGAAATCGGTTTTGCTGCTCTGTCTATTACACTTGTCGATGTTGTTGTTTTTGTTCCACTAGCGCTGCTACCAGGAATTGTTGGGAATATTCTTCGAGAGTTCTCAGTGGTTGTAGCTGTGTCGACGCTTTTCAGTTTGCTTGTTTCATTCACTGTTACGCCTGTGCTAGCGTCGCGCTTTGCTCAGCACGAACGCCTTGATGCTCATACACTTATGGGACGCTTTGCGCTATGGTTTGAGCGTATGTTTCATCGCGCGACAGAGTACTACAAGCACTTGCTCATATGGGCACTTAAGCACCGTATGGCAACAGTTATGATTGTGATTGTAATGCTTATAGCTTCTCTAGCACTAATACCACTCGGCTTTATTGGGACAGAGTTTGTTGCTCAAGCAGATAGAGGTGAATTTTCCATTCAGATTGAGCTTCCTCCCGGAGCTACGCTCGAGCAAACCAATCAAACAACACTGGCTGTGGAACGCATTGTTGCGAGTATTCCTGAGGTGCAACGAACGTTTGTCAACGTCGGTGCTGCAACGTCAGGATTTATCGGCGTTTTTGCTAACAATACAGCCGAGGTCAACGTAACACTTGTTCCACTCGCAGAACGCAAGCGCTCCACAGATGATATTATGTTTGATATCAAGCGCCAGACAGCCGGCATTCCCGGGGTGAAAGTACGCGCAGTTCCAATAGGTATCTTTGGTGGAGCTAATGAAACACCTATTCAGATGGTAATTAGTGGTGCAACGTATGAGGAAGTTCTTCGGGCTGCGAAGGATATTCGCGATATTGTGGCGCAAGTTCCTGGAACGAGTGATGTGCGCTTATCTTCCGAAGATGGAAAGCCAGAAACTCGCATTGAAATTGACCGCGAAAAGCTCGCAGCATTTGGCTTAACAATTAATGATGTTGGTGCAACACTGCGGATTGCCCTAGCGGGCGATGATGATGCCAAGTTTCGCGAAGGTAATACAGAATACACGATGCTCATAGCCCTTGATCAATTCGACCGTTCTAAGCCTGAGAATCTAGGATCACTGACATTTGTGAATCCACGCGGGCAAGTTGTAGAATTACGACAGTTCGCACGGATTGTGCAATCTGTCGGGCCGACACAACTCCAACGCGAAAACCGCAATAGTGCAATTACACTCTTTTCTCAGGTAGTTGGTCGTCCAGTTGGTACAGTAGCGCAAGAGATTGACAGAGCACTTGTTGGGAAGCTTCCGGCTGGCATTTCCTACACATATACAGGAAGCCAAAAGAACCAGCAAGAGTCATTCCAAAGTATGGGTATTGCGATATGCATCGCGATACTGTTTGTGTATTTTGTCATGGTAGCACTGTATGACTCATACATATATCCATTTGTTGTGATGTTCTCTGTTCCTGTAGCAGTTGTTGGTGCACTGCTTGCGCTAGCGCTAGCGAACAAGGCGTTGAGTGTCTTCACTATGCTTGGTATTATTATGCTTGTTGGTCTGGTAACAAAAAACGCAATTCTTATTGTGGACAGAGCAAATCAGGTTCGCCGCGAGTACGGTCTGTCAGCATACGACGCATTAATAGAGGCTGGACAGCTTCGTTTGCGACCTATTGTGATGACAACTGTAGCGATGGTTGTCGGTATGCTACCGATTGCCATTGGAAGTGGTGCTGCAGGTGAGTGGAAATCAGGGTTGGGGTGGTCACTTATTGGTGGCTTGACAAGCTCGATGTTCCTAACTCTTGTACTTGTTCCCGTCGTCTATATAACATTTGACCGCTGGCGTGTCAGTGTGCCCGAAGCACTCCAACGTCTGTTTGGAACAAAGGCTAAGATAGCAGAAGACCAGCATGATTCCTTACCCATTGGCTTTCCAGTCGCAGCACGTGCGAGTGAACATGCACCTGTTGTGCGATCGGCAGTGCATGATAAAAGTATTCTATGAATATGACCTCGCAGCGCAAGTGTGCGAATTTCTGCAATGTTTGCTCAGGTAAGTAGTTTACAGTATCAGATATCGATGCAGAATCTACAAACAATGACGCCCAGTGGTTTTTGCGTCGATGTGTCACACTGGGCGTCATGCGCATAGTGCAGCGATGAGTGCACTTGCCTGCACAGAGGTTATTTACTGGCAACAGCAAGCTGCATCACAGCAGGGGCTATTGTCACAGCAAGCAGCACAATCATCACATAAACACTGTGCTGGTGTACAACAGAATTCTGCAGAAGTGCAGCACGCCGCGCTGCTGCACGACACAGGAGCACTTTCTCTGCTGCCTGCTGTAACGGTCGTCGCGACAAGGACGAATACAGCTATCAAGAGCGTACGCATGGCTTTTCACCTCCTTTCTATGAGTAGATGTGTAGAGTACAGAGCATGCTTCCACGTAGCATGATGCACATACTAGAATCTGTGCCTTTTTGAGGAGACGGATGATAAATCCGTAGTAGGGGAGAAGCAAGCCTAGGGGTACTGGAGAGAGAATACCAGAGGCTGCATAAGAGAAGTGGTACAGCTAAATTAGGAGGGTACAAAATAGGATAGTTTTATCCTGAGCAACGAGATAAGAATTATGAGAGAAATGGTGTAGGAGTGTAGCGGATGCGTGAGATGCCGCTTCCGATGTAAGGTGTGCTATGTCGTAGAACTGTATGTGGTCAGGAGACTTGATAAGAGAGGTGTGTAATGGATGAAGAGCGTGAAGCGAATATGAAGCTGCATGTATGACAGTTTGGCAATTTGAGGCGTTAGCATCGTCGCAACAACAGGCATATCCGTTCTGTTCTTCGCAGCATACACGCTTGGTGTTATCCTCTGCACAAGGCGACTCCTCTGCGTGCTGTACAGTACAAGCCGTGTTATTGCAAAACAAGTACACAACGCTATACTTAGCTGTAACAGCAGTAAGGTGTAGTGTCGCGATAAAGGATAGTATGGATGCTAGACGATACATGATGCAAATATACGGAATTATTTGAGAAACGTTGCACCAAAATTAATCTTATGTCGTGTGTGCTCTGCGGCAAGAATTGTGAATACTATGCATCATACAGAACAGAAAGCTCAGATAAAACATGTTCATACAATCGATGTCCGTGTTCAGCAAATCGTTCAAAGTATCCTGTATACCACTGACATAAGGATGCTCCTGCTGCGAGACTTTCGTGTATATTTTGTCCTGAGTCAACACCGCCAGTCTGAATGATGTGAAATTCGTGCTGGGGATTCTTGCTGCTCAATATTTCATGCGCACGGCGAATAAGTGCCAATGAAGAAGCCCGCAGTGGCTTACCGCTTATTCCGCCACCAAAGGTTTGTGTGAAATAATCGAATATTCGTAGCTCGCTAGCATCGAGCAGAGCACGGTGCTGGTCGTATTGAGTTGATGTATTACCAAAGTTGATACCATCGTATCGAAGTGTGAGGAGTATATCGAGCAAGTGCTCAACGTCAGTAAGTGCAGTATCATTCGAAAATTTTACGACAACAGGCAGATTGCGTGTACGCACACGCAGAAAACGCTGGCTGATGTACTCAAGTCGTTGAGTAAGTTCCTCCATCGAGGAAGTATCATGAGCGACATTTGGGCAGCTTTCATTGATTTCTATAAAGTCAACACGAGCTGCATCATATACCTTCAATCCTTCGAGCAGTTCGTCGAGTGCTGTGATACCTTGTGACTCTGGTGCTGTCATCAGACTTGCGCCAATCGGAAAGTTCTCATATCGCCTGAATGCTGCAAGGCGCTGAGCAACTGCTGCATGTCCATCGTTAGGAAGCCCAAGCCAGTTTGATGCAGCCTGCGAGCGTGGGTATGGGATAAATGGCTTGTTGATACCATGTTTCCTATTGCCCTGCCGAGCGTACGTTGTCGTCGTTCCTGCAAGATATGCTCCTGCACCATGCCGCCAGCTTAGTTCGTATCCCTCACCATTCTTGAACATGCCTGCTGCATTTAGTATTCGGCAACGAAAACCTATACCCCAGAGAGTACAAGCGTGCTGTTCATCTGGAAATACAGGTTGAGGAAGCTCAGCAGACAACGCTGACAGAAATACTGCGCGTCCACTTGAATATACTTGTGTTGCAAGAGGTGCAGGTAGGTGTACAAGGTATGGGCGGACGTAATAGTCCCATCGTGCGATTGTTTCTGCAAGAGAAACCATGGTATGCTGTGCGTCTGAAGGATAAAAAACAGGTGAT
>JANWZB010000112.1 GCA_025055035.1 Candidatus Kapaibacterium sp. | reverse complement strand
TGAGATTAAACGCCTCGAAGCAGCTCAAGAAGCAATTGCAGCGTAGTAATCAGATGATGGAAATGGTAGATAACGCACTATGGTCAATCATCGATGGAACGTTCGCATACAGCACGCACTGTGGGTATACGTACTGATACTTGTCTCATTGGCGCTCCTAACACCGCTTATTTTCTATGGTCTAGACTTTACCGACACGGGCTACAGTACTACGATGGCATGGATGCAAGCCAAGCATCCAAGTGCAGCATTGTGGGATTTCAATAACTTCGGTAGCGCGTTTTTAGCGGGATTGTGGTTTTACACGGGAGCAGAATCCTTATTGGCGTATCGGGTGCAGTGGGTCATAATGATTACGGGGACAGCGCTGTGTAGCTTCATACTTTTATCGTGGTTCTATGATGACAAGCGTGCAATTGTTGGTGCGCTGATACCAACTCTTATACTTGCTGTGTTTAATAGCGAGGAGGGCTTGATAGTTGAATACCACAACTTGCCAGGCTTTTTGGCATTAGCGAGTATTCTGCCGTTTCTGCGTTGGTTTCTCTCTCCGACTGACTCCTCGCGGCAGAAGCTTATTCTACTTCTTGGTATGAGTGGTTTTGTGAGTGCTTTCATGGTGCTATCCCGCTTACCAATGATTCTATGGTGCATTGTTCTTTATGCGGTTATAGGGATAGCCATATGGTATGGATACAAGCGGAACGAGGCGGTACATGCTGCATTATGGTACACTGCAGGTGTGTTTGTAGGTGCATTGTGTGTGCTTGGATTCATAGCTATGCGCGGCTTTACGCTGCACAGTATCGTAGCAGACAGCATAAAGTCATTACAGGCAGTGAATACGTTCCACGAGTATGCCATGCACCACCCTGAGCTTGGATACTATCCACTGAGCATAAGTACAGCAATTCGCTACGGTAAAATCCTGAGTATAGGACTACTTGCGCTGGTGGTTGCTATAGTGTGGGGGCGTATGCACATTGCTCGTAGTTCTAGGGGCGAACCTATTGAGAGAGTCCTTGCAATAATCTGTAGCGGACTTATTGTTGCTGCAGTATTGGGATTATCGTCGAAATCATTGGGGTTTCACTATGGTCCGATAACATCGTTGGTACTTGGCGCACCACTCGTCATCCTTGTATACATTGCCATTCTTCATTGGCAGAAAGTACACATGCGTAAGAAAGTGCTGTTTGGTTGTGCGTATGCATTCTTTGTTCTGGTGAGTTTAGGTGGGTCTGGTGTCTGGGTAAGTAATTTCCGTCATGGTGTATGGCTAATCTTCCCGGTTGCTCTGTTGGAGATGCGGCTGTATATGCAGCAGATCGTAGGGCTACGATTTCTGCGCCTCTTGCTTGTCACTGGGGCAATTGTGCTAGGAGTGTCGCTCCGTATTCAGATGCCGTATCGCGATCAGCCGCTCTATCGCCTTACAGCGCAGTTCTCATCACCTATTCTTGCCGGGATTTTCTCAAGTCCAGGGCGGACAGCTACAACAGAAGAGCTGCTTGGAGAGTTGCGTCGGCGCGGTGTGAGAGCCGGAGATACGTTGCAAGCGTATCCAAGTATGGCGATGCTGTACTTTGCAACACACACTGTGCCATGGTATAAGCATCCTTGGATTGGGCAAATGTGGACGGTGCGGAGCGATCTTGCGCGCCACGCTCAAGCATGTGTGGCGTTCCCGCAATATGTTGTACGTGCAAAATTTGACCCTAATGCTGCGACATCACTCGATGCAGATCGTCCCTTTCATGCATTTCAGGTTGGATATATGCCAGAGAAGTTCTTCTACGGCGAGTACATGTATTGTCATGACTGTTCAACATTTCTTGATTCACTGTTCATTGTACAGCTTGGCTACAATGTTGTATGGGAAAATAAAGGGTTTGCACTGCTTGCAAAGCCATGATAGTGCAACAATCGGTTATGAGTAGTCAAAGGTAGAACGAATGTATTCGGCTGAAGCTGCTGAAGATATTATTCATCATCCAACACTGTTCGGTGCAAATCTGCGTCGCTTGCGTATAGCGTCCGATATGTCTGTGCAGCAGGCTGCTCGTGCTCTGGGGCTATCGAAGTCATTTCTCTCTATGGTAGAGAATGGTCAGCGCTCGATGCGATTTGAAGATAGTATGCGCTTAGTGCATTTGTATGGTTATTCCTTTGCTTGGTTCTTGACGCAAACGCGGGACGCGTTCATGCAAAGTGTGATAGATGCTCCGTTAGAAGAACAAACACACAAAATCGTTCAGCGGCGCTCGGACGCCTTACTCATGACAGGCGAGCGTGGTACAGAGCGGGTACCGAGGCTTCTGTTGTTGCGTCCTTTGCGCTCACGCACCGACACTGAGTGGGTTGAATTGATGTTACCAGCGTATACACAGCTGACAGAACGAGCTATCACGCTTATGGGCGAGGTTCGCGGAGTGATTCAGCGTGGAACACTTTTATTGGTCCTCAATAACGATGAATACATTGCTCGCGAGGGCGAAGAATTTTGTTTTGATGGCAGCATACCACATGTGTATCGGAATTATCGTGCTGAATCTGTTCAGGCGACGCTTGTCATTACACCCGCTGGGCTATGATACAGTGCACAGAGTTGTCGTTTTTCTGTCCTTTTGCAAGGAAAAAATTGTACTTTTGCAACTTTAAACACGATGAGTTTAGAGCGTTTCTATGAACAAGCCAAGCTGGCTAGTGCATGGTAGTGTCGCTATACAGCATCTATGCTGGGTACTAACAGCAGTAGCGCATCTTTCTTGTGAGCGCACTTCATCTGCTGGTCTTATCAAGCTAGACAGTAATGATTCTGCGAATCACTACAGCGTACGACCAATTATCCAGTTCCTTGATTCCAATACGCTCCGTGCCCAGATTGTCGCTGGATGGGCAAAGTCCTACGACCGCATACGGCGTAAATATATCGGTGGTGGATTACATGTAGAGCTGTATAGTGCGCAGGGTATCTTTGCAAGCTCCTTGACCGCCGATTCAGCTATTGTTGAGGACGATACCAAGAATATCATTGTGCAGGGGAATGTTACAGTCATCGCTTCTGGAAGCCGAACAACTGTTACAACAAGCGAACTACGATGGGACGATGCAAGAAAAAAACTTCACTCTCAAGCGTTTGTGCGAGTTGTTTCGGCAAGAGAAATGCTGCAAGGCTATGGGTTTGAGTCTGATGCAAATCTTCAGCATTATACAATATACAACGTAACCGGTCAAGCACTGCTGGATAATGGTGACATGGAAAGTACTATAACTACAGCAACGTTTCGTTTCTCAACACGTGCAACGCAGAGTACCCAATAACAGGGATACTATGTACATGCATAAGTGGTGTTGTACTACGATCTTACTACTAACTTACTTGTTGTTATTATGTCTTACTGAGGAGAGGCGCTATGCGCTCGTATATTATTGCAGGAAATTGGAAAATGTACACGACACCAGTAGAAGCTGCCACGCTAGCAAGTGCAATTTTGGAGCAGCACGAGCGCTTGCAACCACCACACAGTGTGAAGACTATTATCTGCCCTCCGTATACAAGCCTATACGCAGCACGGGAAGTGATTGCAGGAACACGGATATGTCTTGGTGCTCAAAACTGCCATTATGAAAATAAAGGTGCGTTTACAGGGGAAGTTGCCCCTATGATGCTCAAGGCAAGTGGTTGCTCCTACGTTATTCTTGGACATTCTGAGCGTCGCCAGTACTGTGGTGAAACCAATGCTCTCGTGAACAAGAAGATTCATGGTGCACTGCGCGACGGTCTGATCCCAATATACTGTGTTGGAGAAACACTGATTGAACGTCAGAATAACCAAACGCTCGATATTATTCGTGTGCAGCTGGTTGATGGTCTGAAGGATGTGTCGCTGCATAGCGCAGAGCAGCTTGTAATAGCATATGAGCCTGTGTGGGCAATTGGAACGGGGCTTGCTGCTACACCTAGTCAAGCGCAGGAGGTGCATAGCGCTATCCGTGCAATTCTCTCGGAAGTGTGGAAGGAATATGGTGCAAGAGTGCGTATTCTCTATGGTGGTAGCTTGAAGCCAGAGAATGCCGAAGAAATATTTACAATGCCTGATGTCGATGGCGGGCTGATTGGTGGCGCGTCGTTACAAGCGGAGTCGTTTGGAGCGATTCTTGCTGTGGCATGTCATCTGGCAGTGCAGTAGAAATGTGCGAACAGATAGAAGCTCTAGATTGAGCATTTCGTTCATTCTGTGTTGTAGAAAGGAGACCAAGCGAATGATTTGGCGCTGCGATTTAGTTCCTCAATATCAAGCCTACAAAGCTGAAATAGACGAGGCAATTCAGCAGGTTCTCATGTCGGGGCGCTACATTCTTGCAGAGAATGTTACTGCATTTGAGCAAGAGTTTGCCCAGTATATTGGTGTGCAACATGGTGTTGGAGTGAATAGTGGTACTGATGCGTTAATGATGGCTCTGTGGCTATGTAATCTGCAGCCGGGCGACGAAGTCATTACGACGCCATTTACTGCGATACCAACGTTTTCTGCTATTCGCCATGTCGGTGCAAAGCCAGTATTTCTTGATCTTGAGCCTGATACATTCCTCATGAATCTCGACCAGTTGCAAGGAGCATTGACTGAACGCACAAAGGCTATTGTGCCAGTGCATTTATTTGGTAATGCTGTTGATGTGCAGCGAATCCGAGAAATTGTTGGTCCCGATATTCTAATTGTAGAAGATTGTGCGCAATCGCATGGTGCAAAAGTACGTGGCACAATGACAGGAGCAATGGGTGATTTTGGCGCGTTTAGCTTTTATCCGACGAAAAATCTGGGTGCGTATGGCGATGGCGGATTAGTGGTAACAAATGATGCTAAAGCTGCTGATATAATGAAGAAACGTCGCATGTATGGTATGATAAGCAAAGATGAGTTCGTTACCGATGGTATCAATACGCGTTTGGATGAGCTGCAAGCAGCGATTTTGCGTGTGAAACTACGCCATCTCGACACAATGAATGCACGCCGTCGTGAACTTGCTGCCATATATGCAGAGTTGCTTCCTACGGAGCATGTACGCCCACAGGTTGTACGCGATGGTGTGGAATCTGTTTGGCACGTGTACTGTGCGACGGTTAGCGGTCGCCGCGATGAGCTCCTTCAATTTCTGGAAAGCCGCCATATTCAGGCAAACGTATATTACCCTATGCCGATGTCGAAACAACGAGGTTATATGGCAGCATTTGGCGCAGATGCTCCGCATCTTCCCGTTGCTGAGTATCTTTCGCACCATATTATTGCATTGCCGTTTTATCCAGAAATCGAGATTGCAACGATGCAAACTGTTGCACAAGCAATTTGTGAATTTTATGGTGTCTAGAATGCAATACCGGGATAGTGTGTTAATAACAACTTCTCACGAAGAGAAGGAGCAAATCTATGAGTAGCCGTATTGAACATTTAGAAAAGCTTCGCGCCGAAGCGCTGTTGGGTGGTGGAAAAGACCGTCTCGAAGCCCAGCATAAGCGTGGTAAACTTACTGCCCGCGAGCGCCTTGATGTGCTTTTAGATGAAGGGTCATTCCAAGAGATGGATATGTTTGCGCGCCATCGCTCGACGAATTTCGGTATGGATAAACATCGACCGCTGGGCGATGGAGTTGTTACGGGTACAGGAACAATTGATGGGCGAATAGTGTGTGTCTTCTCGCAAGATTTTACCGTGTTTGGTGGGTCGCTGTCTGAGGTCTATGCTGCGAAAATTTGCAAAATCATGGATTTGGCGATGAAGATTGGTGCCCCGATTATTGGTTTGAATGATTCGGGGGGAGCGAGAATTCAAGAGGGAGTTGTATCGCTGGGAGGCTATGCCGATATTTTTCTTCGTAATACTCTGGCAAGCGGTGTCGTTCCTCAGATTTCGGTCATTTTAGGACCGTGTGCCGGAGGTGCGGTGTATTCACCAGCAATTACTGACTTCATTTTTATGGTACGTGGCATTTCCTATATGTTCGTTACCGGTCCGAATGTTGTGAAAACTGTTACCCATGAAGAAGTGACATTCGACGAACTCGGTGGTGCGGATGCTCATGCTAGTAAATCTGGTGTAGCACATTTTGCTATGGACAATGAAATTGAGTGCCTGAAAGCTGTACGGAAACTTATGAGCTTTCTTCCGTCGAACAATCGTGATGGATTGCCGTATAAGCCTACACACGACAAGCCGGACCGACTGTGCTACAAGCTCGATACAATTATTCCAGAAAATCCTCATAAACCCTACGACATTAAAGACGTTATTCGGGAAGTTGTTGATGAAGGAGACTTTTTTGAGGTGCATGCTGATTTTGCGCCGAATCTCGTGGTTGGCTATGCAACGCTCGATGGAAAGCCCGTAGGAATTGTTGCAAATCAGCCGGCGGTTATGGCGGGCGTTCTCGACCTTGCAAGTAGCGTGAAAGGCGGGCGGTTCGTGCGGTTCTGCGACGCTTTCAACATTCCTCTCGTCGTGTTCGAAGATGTCCCCGGCTTTTTGCCAGGTACAGATCAGGAGTGGCGCGGTATCATTCGGCATGGTGCAAAACTGTTGTATGCTTTTTGCGAGGCAACAGTGCCCAAAGTTACAGTGATTACCCGCAAGGCCTACGGCGGCGCGTATGATGTTATGAATTCGAAGCATATTCGTGGCGACTTCAACTTTGCATGGCCTACAGCGGAAATTGCTGTCATGGGTGCAAAGGGGGCAGTAGAAATTCTCTATGCAAAAGAGGTACAGAAAGCACCAGAACATGAGCGCCCTGCTTTGCTAGCACGTTTAGAAGCTGAGTACAATGAGAAATTCTGCAATCCATATGAAGCTGCCGAGCGTGGCTTTGTTGATGATGTTATCGTACCACATGAAACGCGTAAGCGCTTAATCCATGCACTAAAAATTCTTGAAACAAAAGTGGATACCAACCCCAAAAAGAAGCATGGCAATATTCCGCTGTAGTGCTGTGCTGTCAGCAGTATGCAAGACACGAATAATTTTTTCGCTGGTTGTGCGTTATTTAGGCTGTACAATAGCAGTGCTTTGAACGTTTTCTGATATTCGAATTTTCATGGGTTATACAAATCTCCAACCACCATACAGGAGTTACGGCTCTCCTGAGTATGAATATGCCCAACGCCGTAGCTCGTGGGTAATGCCACTTGGTCTTTTCATGCTGACTCTATTGACCACGCTTATGGCTGGTGCTGCGTGGGCAGGTCAAGACTTCCTAGAAGTAACCACATGGGTTAGTGGACTCGAATATTCCATGCTCATTCTAACGTTTCTTGCGGCGCATGAGTTTGGACATTATTTCGCAGCACGGTATCATGGGGTTGATACAACTCTACCTTATTTTATCCCTGTACCACCATTGTTTCTGCCTTTTGGTACAGCAGGAGCAGTGATTCGCACGCAAAGCCCAATTCTGAGCCGTAAAGCTCTCTTCGATATTGGCGTTTCTGGTCCGCTTGCAGGGTTTGTGGTGTCGGTAGTATTCTTAATTATTGGGTTTATGACACTACCGTCTCAGGAGTACATATACCGCATTCATCCTGATTATCGGCAGTTTGGTGGAGCAATTCCTGAATACGGACTACATTTCGGTACAACACTGCTCTACGACTGGCTTGCAAACATATTTGCTAATCCTAATGGCTGGCTTCCTCCGATGAACGAGATGTATCATTATCCTTACCTATGTGTCGGGTGGTTTGGGTTGTTTGTAACGTCGATGAACCTTTTACCGATTGGTCAGCTTGATGGTGGGCACATCGCCCATGCAATGTTTGGTGAAGGACAAGTGCGTATCGGGCGCTTAGTGTGGTGGTGTATTGCAATCATGGGTTTGGGGTCTGTGCTCGGCTATGTGTATTCGCGTATCATTTACGATTCGCCCGATGCTCTCTACATGTTCTTTCAGTCGCTGCTGCTTCCGCCGTTATATGCACTGCACAGAGCAGTTCCTGAATTCTATCATCTGTGGAGCGGCTGGATGGTATGGGCTCTTATACTGCGCTTATTTATTCGCATTGAGCACCCGTACGTTGATGATGATGAACCTCTTGATAGAAAGCGTATGATTCTTGGCTTTCTTGCAGCAGGGATTTTGCTTGTGAGTTTTTGTCCTAAAGGTATTTTTGATGTCGAACGCACCGAGCACAACAGTGTGCCACGCCAATTGCCACGCAAGAATAAAGGTGAGATTGCATCCGTAGTTCAAACCAAGAATGCATACTACAACCACTGCCCTTCTAGATTGACATTTGGTTGGGAATCTCCGTGCTACCAAACAGCTGGACACTACAGGAAGTCGTAGCGCTTTCACTATCGTCGCGTATAACTGCCACCGAAGTACGGCATCTTGTAGAACGATATTCATCACTCGGCGAATTGCTCGCCAACGAATCAGGGCTTGCGCAGCGTTACCGACTAGACGGCTCTGGACTCTTTTCACATCGAGAGCATTCTCCTCTACTTGATAGGGCAAAGCACCAGCTTGATAGGTGTGCAGATTTGTCTGTGCAGATTGTACACTACTGGGATGATGCATATCCGTCGCTTCTAAGGGAAATTTTCTATCCACCAACGCTACTTTACGTGCATGGCAGATTACAGCCTCCAGATGCAGCAGCAATTGCAATTGTAGGAACGCGACACTGCACAGAATATGGAAAGATGGTTACCGAGCAATACGCCGAATGCTTTGCTTCTGCAGGTATTGTTGTTGTAAGCGGATTGGCAACAGGGATTGATACCTATGCGCATAAAGCAACGCTCAAGCATGGTGGCATAACCTATGCTGTTGTTGCGAGCGGTGTAGATAAGATCAATACAGGTGCGCAGTATGCGCTAGCGCAAGAGATTGTTACTCAAGGAGGAGCGGTGCTTTCAGAGTATCCGTGTGGAAC
Organism: Candidatus Kapaibacterium sp.; assembly: GCA_025055035.1. Taxonomy (GTDB): domain Bacteria; phylum Bacteroidota; class Ignavibacteria; order Kapaibacteriales; family UBA4661; genus PH2015. Next base: position 241 of record JANWZB010000112.1, on the reverse strand, counting down.
ATCGGTACAACGTGCATACTTTCCTCGTAGAAATCGTATTATTAGTGGCTTAGCATGTGGAACGTTAGTTGTAGAAAGCGGTGAGCGTGGCGGTTCATTGATTACAGCACAGTTTGCGCTCGATCAAAACCGTGAATTATTTGCTGTTCCGGGGCGTATTTATTCAGAGCGTAGCAAGGGAACAAATCTACTCATTCAGCGCTCACAGGCACAGCTGACGCTAACTCCCCACGACATACTT
>JANWZB010000111.1 GCA_025055035.1 Candidatus Kapaibacterium sp. | reverse complement strand
CCGTCGAAACAGAACCTACTGCGGGGGAGTTTATGACACCGATTCCGGAAGGAAAAGTGTATACCATTCAAATAGAACCCAAAGACAGCGTGAACTATGCTGCGCAACTGCAAAAACTAGATACCCGAACAGTTTCCAAAGGTGATACCGTACGCATGCCGGTTGTGAAGCTACGCCGTATCGTGCGACCGATTATTCTTACGGGTACAGTGTCCGACGGGAAAGGGAAAGCTCTTCAGGCTGATATTAGCTTTACAGAAAAGATTGATGATATGACAGAAGCTATGCCCGACCTTGTTACAACACATGGCGCTGATGCACGCTATGAGAAGCGCTATGGCTTTGGCAAATACCTTCTTACCTTCGTTGACCCCACACTACAAGACGACTATATTCCTCTTGCAACGGAGGTAGATATACGTTCAGCGAAGCAGGGAGATACAATCATTCGCGATTTTGTTCTCAATCCAATGCCTAAAGAAGTTACCGTTTTTGGTAACGTTACCGCACTACAACCCACGCCAAAAGTAGTTGACAATGCCAGCATTACGGCAGTAGAAATTTCCACTAATACCAAACTTGCTGAAACACGTACAGCAAGTAATGGTACGTTTCGTCTTACACTTCCTAAGGGACGCAGTGTTGGCATTAGTATACAATCACCAGAATACTATCCTGATACAACCTACCTTCAGTTGCCTAAGCGCGATACAACAACACAGCAAGAACTCAATGTATCACTTGTCTGGAAGAACATCATCATAACAGGTTCTGTTGAAGCAGAAAAAACCGGAGTACCGGTCCCCTCAGCTTCAATTATCGTACAGCGCGATAGCACAGGAACAATCCTTACACAAGTCACCACAGAAAATACGGGAAGGTATCGTATGATAGTTCCCAAAGAAACGCCGTTGCGCTTTACCGCTCAATCAAGTGAGTATTTCTTCTCGTCGCGAACGGCATTCTTTCGCAAAGAAGACACCTCAACTGTAACACAGAACTTCCGCTTACCAGAAGCACTGACTCTCCGCATAAATTTCCCGACCGATGAATTTTCTAACCCGACTCCCTTTATTTTAGACTCCAACGGACTCCCCACCACCACCCGCTGGCAAGATGAACTCGACCGCGTTGCAACAAATATCCTAATGTTTAAGGACTTTCTTGGTGTTATCACAGTTACAGGACATACAGACGATGTATCCTCGGATGACTATAACCTCAAGCTCGGACAACGCCGCGCGGAGTTTGTCGTAACTGAACTTGTAAAACGAAGTGTTCCACAGGACAAGTTGCGTGCACAATCACAAGGCGAGCGACAACTCCTGTCGCGCAGACCCAGCGAAAGCATCGACCTCTACCGCGCTCGATGTCGCCGCGTAGAACTGACCAAAGCTAACTGATGAATGGATGATATAACTGTGAAAAAAAATTAAAGCCCCGCATACCACATATTCCTGCGGGGCTTGCGTTTACGAGAAAAATCCACGCATAGTCATACACATCACAAGCACCACCATCAATAGTGCAATGTACAACCCGAGCTACAACCAGTACAATATTTCACCCTTCCTAAGAACATTGTTTCCAATCTACACGAACTGTTACATGCGCCTGTGCAATAGACACCGTCAGGCTCAATTTCTGTTGATGCTAAACTCGCGGGGGGTACTTTCGCATCAGCCTGATGCTGACGTAGATGAGGTGCTCTAAAAGCAAGAAGCTCAATCATACCCTTTTCAACTTTCTCTTTCGGAAGAACCATATATGCCACGTGCTCCATCACCATGAGCGGAACGAGAACATGACCACGCGGCACCTTGCCTCCGCTGCAGTCTAAGGAAGAATACTGGGGGCACGTAGAACTAATGGTATTAAGCATCTGCTGCAAGGTCTCTTGTACCTTCGGCTCGCTGAGAATATCCTTCGTTACTGGTGTTGCCTGCTCCACCGCAGCAACATCAGCAGGATTATTGATTGGCAAAAAGTACTGCAGCGACTGTGCCAGTGAGCCTTCCCAATCATGAACCGCATACACTCTGCAATAGCGCTCGAATGCTGTGTGATTTGTCGTCATAATACATTTTGAGCATGGACGGCCTCCTTGTGTCGCACAACCTATCACATCACCTGCAATAAATGGTATGCAGCTGCCATCACCCGCAGTACAAGTACACTGTACTCCACCAGCGAGAACAACCTCTTCGAGCGTATTCGTTCCCTTGACAACTCCCACAAGTTTTACACCCTGCGGCAATCGCACTGTCATCTTCCCATCAACCACTTGCACAGAAGAACCGTGCGGCAACTCCAACGACCACAGTATCGAGCGATTATGGTCTTTCAGATACGTATATAACTGCTCTCCCGAAGCAAAAGTCAGTGTACCTTGCTGTATCGGTACTTCGTTACGGCAAGCACTCATGAGAACAACACCAGCTATTAAGCAGCAATACATCTGATACCAACACCTAAGGGTCGCCATATAGACACCTTCCATACAATTGTGATCAATATCGTGAATTACTTGCAATATACGCATTTGTGTGTGTGTGTGCAAGTTTTTTATAGCAACCTTGAGCAATAGCCGTGCAACATTATATTTCGTTAAATCAGTAACAACGTGCAGCTAGATAGAACGAAAGCCTCATGGGCTGTGCATAGAGGTACTTACCATGAGGCTTCATCACAAATTTGCGAGTAACCCGAGCAACAGTTATGCTGCTTCTTTCGCCCGCCGGCGCCCTTTCGTCGGTGGGGGTGGCGGTGGCGCTGCTAGACGCTCAGGTAGGTTGAGTTGATATTCTTCGTGGTCGAAGATATTACCAACTTCGCTGTGGATAACGATATCTTGGCAGCGCCGCAGCCCTGTACCTGCTGGTATAAGCTGACCAAGAATGATGTTTTCCTTCAAACCTACCAAATAGTCAGATTTTGCCGCGATAGCAGCCTCCGTGAGAACGCGCGTTGTTTCTTGGAACGATGCTGCAGAGATAAAGCTTTCGGTGTTGAGTGCAGCTTGCGTAATACCGAGAAGAATTGGTTCCCCAATTGCTGGCTCTGCTGGACGCGATACAGCGAGGGCTTTACCTTTCTTCTTGAGCTCAGCATTCACCTCGCGGAAGCGCTTCTTGTGAACAATCTGATTCACATTAAACTTTGAGTCGCCTTTATCCGTGATGACAACCATATCTTTAAGGCGCTCATTTTCATCCAAAAACTTTACACGGTCAACTTGGTCGCCTTCAAGAAATTGTGAATCGCCGGGATCGATAATCCGGTTCTTTTGGAGCATTTGACGTACAATAACCTCGATATGCTTATCATTAATCTTCACACCCTGCATACGATACACTTCTTGAATCTCATTCACAAGATACTGCTGCACCGCAGATGAGCCCTTGATGCGCAGAATATCATGCGGGTCAATCGAACCGTCAGTTAGGGGATCTCCAGCGCGCACCGTATCACCATCCTGTACAACAATATACTTGTTGAACGACACAGTATAGACTTTTTCTGTTACACCATCAAAGCTAACAACACGGATAGAGCGCGATCCTCGTTTTGTTCTGCTATCAAGGTGCACTGTACCGTCTATCTCTGATACAATCGCAGCTTTCTGTGGCGAGCGTGCCTCGAAAAGCTCCGTGACGCGGGGCAAGCCACCAGTAATATCGCGTGTTTTTCCGGAATCACGTGGAATCTTTGCAAGCGACATACCTACGCTCACATAGTCGTTTTCCTCGACAGTGAGCTGAGCGTTTGTTGGAAGATTATACGCCTTCAGCTCTTTGCCTTGCTCGTCTGTAATAACAATTTGCGGTAGCTTTGCACGGTCGCGCGATTCAATAATTGTTTTTGTTCTATGCCCAGTTTGCTCGTCGTTCTCTTCACGATACGTAACGTTCTCAATGACATCACGATAGCGTACGTATCCTTCGTATTCGGTGATAATCACATTGTTGTACGGGTCCCATTCATAGATAAGTTCTCCTTTCTTCACAACTTGACCATCGTGAACATGGAGTTGAGCACCATACATCGCCTCGTACTTTGTGAGAATACGGTTCGAGTCTGGTTCAATAATGTTAATAAGACCACCGCGACTGACAACGATACGTGTGTTCACCATCATGCCGTAGCTATCTTCGGTTTCTGCATTAATCGTCTTAACGCGGTCGAACTGAATGATGCCATCGAACTTTGCTGTTATGTTACTTTGCGCAGTAATCAGCGCTGCTGTTCCACCAGTGTGGAACGTGCGCAGTGTAAGCTGTGTTCCGGGCTCCCCAATCGACTGTGCAGCAATTGTACCAACCGCCTCACCGACATCCACCGGTCGTGCTGTAGCGAGGTTACGTCCGTAGCACTTTGTGCAGATACCATGGCGCGACTCGCAGGTAAGAACAGAACGAACAAAGACACTTTCGATTGCTGTGCTTTGAATTTTGCTTGCAATATCTTCATCAATCATCTCGCCTTTGCGAGCGAGGAGCTCACCAGTAAGTGGGTCGGTAATGTCGTACAGCGACACACGCCCCAAGATACGCTCATAGAGGCTTTCTTTAACTTCTTCACCATCTTTGATGGCACGTAACTCCACGCCACGAATTGTGCCACAGTCTTCCTCCGAGATAATAATATCTTGGGCGACATCATGCAAGCGGCGTGTGAGATACCCAGCATCAGCAGTTTTGAGCGCAGTGTCAGCAAGACCTTTGCGTGCACCATGCGTCGAGATAAAGTACTCGAGAATCGAGAGCCCTTCTTTGAAGTTCGAGATAATTGGGTTTTCGATAAGTTCGCCCGTCGAACCGCTGATGGATTTCTTTGGCTTTGCCATCAAACCACGCATGCCTGCAAGCTGGCGGATCTGTTCCTTCGAACCACGAGCTTGCGATTCCAACATCATCAAAAATGTATTGAACCCTTGCTTATGCCTTTGCAACTCAGTGTATAGCCTGTCAGCAATACGGCTTGACGCCGACGACCAGATATCCACAATCTTATTGTATCGTTCGCCACTTGTAATCACACCTGCTTGATAATTCGCTTCAACTTTGTCGATATCTTTCTGTGCAGCTTCGATGAGTACTGCTTTTTCTGCAGGAATAATTAGGTCCTCAATACTTACTGATAATCCACCGCGCGTTGCTGTGGCAAACCCTATCTCTTTGAGCGCATCAAGGAATTCAACTGTTTTTGCCATACCGGCTTTCTGAAAACAAGTGCCAATGATATCGCGCAAGCGACCTTTCCCAAGCGCCTCATTTAGAAATCCTACTTCTTTAGGTACTATCTGATTGAAGAGCACACGACCAGTTGTTGTTTCTATAATCTGACCATTGATACGCACCTTAATACATGCGTGCATATCCACAGCACCGTTGTTATACGCTATGATGAGCTCTTCTGTACCATAAAATATCATGCCCTCGCCCTTAACTTTCTCTTCGTCAGTTGAGCGGCGCATTTTCGTAAGGTAGTAGCATCCAAGCACCATGTCTTGCGATGGCACGGTAATAGGCGTACCGTTCTGTGTGTGGAGAATATTATGGGACGCAAGCATCAGCAGGAGTGCTTCTAGCTGAGCTTCATGTGAGAGCGGCACATGAACAGCCATCTGGTCGCCATCGAAGTCTGCATTGAATGCCGTGCACACAAGCGGATGGAGACGAATTGCCTTACCCTCTATCAGGCGTGGTTGGAATGCCTGAATACCTAAGCGATGAAGTGTAGGAGCGCGGTTGAGCAGCACCGGATGACCTTGAATCACTTGTTCTAGAATGTCCCATACTTCTGTTGTTTTACGCTCTACCATTTTCTTCGCACTCTTCACCGTCTTGACGTGCCCACGTTCAATAAGACGGCGAATAATGAAGGGTTTAAAGAGTTCTACAGCCATATCCTTCGGTAAGCCACACTCCCAAATTTTGAGTGTAGGACCAACAACAATCACCGAGCGTCCAGAATAATCCACTCTCTTACCCAAAAGATTCTGGCGGAAGCGCCCTGTCTTTCCTTTGAGCATGTCGGATAGAGATTTGAGCGTACGCTGGGATTCCGCTCGGGCTGTTGAACGCCGACTGTTATCAAAGAGCGAGTCTACCGCTTCTTGCAGCATGCGCTTTTCGTTACGCAGAATAACTTCTGGCGCTTTGATGTCAATCAGGCGCTTGAGGCGATTGTTCCGAATAATAACGCGACGGTAGAGGTCGTTGAGGTCTGATGTAGCAAAGCGTCCACCTTCCAGAGGTACAAGCGGTCGGAGCTCTGGGGGAATCACCGGGACAACGTCGAGCACCATCCATGAAGGATCATTCGGTACGCGCCCATCGCCACGGTCGCGAAATGCCTCCAGAATGCGCAGTCGCTTTAAGAGTTCTGCTTTCTTCTGCTGCGATATTTCTTCTTTGAGCATTTCGCGCAGTTCCCCTGCTTCTTTATCGGGATTCACACGCTTGAGCAGTTCTTTGATAGCCTCTCCACCAATAAGAGCAATGAATTTCTTAGGGTCATCATCATCCAGGTTTCGTTCCTCTGGCTTGAGCGAATCCATAATACGGAGATACTCTTCTTCGGTTAGCAGATCCTTTGCCTGCAGACCAGTTGAACCGGGCTGCACGACAATGTAGGATTCATAGTACACAATACGCTCAATATCTTTTGCCGGCAAACCAATAACGGCAGCAATCTTGCTTGGCTGCGAGCGTAAGAACCATACATGCACAACTGGCACAGCGAGCGTGATATGTCCCATGCGCTCGCGGCGTACCGATTTCTGCGTAACTTCTACGCCGCAGCGGTCGCACACAATGCCTTTGTAGCGAATGCGCTTGTATTTTCCGCACGCACATTCCCAGTCGCGCACAGGACCAAAGATTTTTTCACAGAACAAGCCATCCTTCTCTGGGCGAAACGAACGATAGTTAATTGTCTCTGGTTTTGTTACCTCGCCTCTTGACCAATGCAAGATTTCATCGGAAGACGCAATACGAATAGATACTCGAGAAAAGCCTTTACGAGGAATCGAACGTGATTGCATACAGTATATGCCCTCTGCTGATGTGAAATGGGAATTAAACTTGTCGTAGTAATGTGGTCGTCTGGCTGTCTGTGATAATCCTAGCAAAATTCTGCGGCATCACATACTAGTCACATTGTGGGTATGGAGCACGCCGCTGCTGCACTACTCTTCAACTCGCACCTCTAGCGCTAATCCTTGTAGTTCACGAATGAGAACATTGAAGGATTCAGGAAGATGCGGCTGTGGCATATTATCGCCTTTCACAACTGCTTCATACGCTTTTGCACGCCCTTGAACATCATCGGATTTGAGCGTCAGAATTTCCTGCAGTGTATGTGCTGCGCCATAGGCCTCAAGTGCCCAGACTTCCATTTCTCCAAAGCGTTGCCCACCGAATTGTGCCTTACCACCAAGTGGCTGTTGCGTAATCAGGGAGTACGGACCGATGGAACGCGCATGAATCTTATCGTCTACAAGATGCGACAGCTTCAGCATATAGATGACACCGACTGTAACACGGTTATCGAATGCCTCTCCCGTACGACCGTCATACAGTATCGTTTTTCCATCGCGTGGCAAGCCAGCTTTCTCTAGGTAGTCGCCAACTTCTTCCCATGAAGCACCATCAAAGATTGGCGATGCGAACTTCACACCAAGCTTCGATGCAGCCCAGCCAAGTGCTGTTTCGTACAGCTGTCCTAAGTTCATACGCGATGGCACACCAAGAGGATTGAGCACAATATCCACAGGCGTACCATCTGGCAAAAATGGCATATCTTCGACAGGCACAATATTTGCCACAATACCTTTATTGCCATGCCGACCTGCCATTTTATCGCCTACCTGAAGCTTTCGTTTCTTTGCGACATAGACTTTCGCCATCTTCATAATACCCGGTTGCAGTTCATCGCCTGTCATAACCTTTTGGCGCTCGATGCGAATATCATCCTTGATGCGAGCAAGTTTTTGCTTATAACCATCTATCAGTCGACGAAGCAAAGCCATTGTATCGGTATGTTCAAGGATTTGCTCGCTCGTGTCAAGTTCAGCAAAATACTGCGGGTTCTCACTAAACTTTTTGAAAACATCATCATGCTTCAGCACTGTGCCAGCACGGAAAATAATGTCGCCAGTGAGTGTTCGCATACCTCCTATAACTTTTTCACCGTCAAGCAAGCGAGCAATGCGTTGTGCTGAGTCTTGGTTATGCTCAGCGATTTGCCGCGCCTCACGGGCGTTGAGTTCATCTTGGCGCTCCTTCTCTTGGCGGCGAAGGTCTTGTTCGCGGGTCATCAAGCGCCGCGTAAATAGCTTGGTGTTGATAACAACACCCTTAAGTCCGGGAGGAGCTTTCATCGAAGCATCTTTCACATCACCTGCTTTGTCGCCAAAAATTGCTCGCAAAAGTTTTTCTTCAGGTGTCGGGTCGGTTTCCCCTTTGGGAGTAATTTTACCAATCAGAATATCTCCTTCGCGCACATTTGCACCAACGCGCACAATACCATCTTCATCAAGGTCTTTGGTAGCATCCTCACTCACATTTGGTATTTCTTTGGTCAATTCTTCCTCACCGCGCTTGGTATCTCGCACTTGAAGGGAAAACTCTTCGATGTGAATGGAGGTAAACACGTCCTCCGCAACAACTCTTTCAGAGATAACAATAGCATCTTCAAAGTTGTAGCCACTCCACGGCATAAATGCCACCAGTACATTGCGTCCTAGTGCTAGTTCTCCGTTTTCTGTCGATGAACTATCGGCAAGCACATCTCCTTTTTTGACACGCTGACCAGAAACGACACTAGGGCGCTGATTAATACACGTGTCTTGGTTCGTTCGGAAGAATTTCGTCAGCGGATAGGTTACAACGGGGTTGTAGTCGTAAGTAACAAGACGCTCTTGCTCGGAGATTTGGTCATCGTAGCGCACGCGAATATAATCTGCACAGGCATACTCCACAACACCGTCAGCTTCAGCCATAATAATAGCGCGTGAATCTCTGGCTACAACATGCTCCATTCCTGTTCCAACAAGTGGCGCTTTAGGGCGCAATAGTGGCACTGCCTGACGCTGCATGTTCGAGCCCATGAGTGCGCGGTTCGCATCATCGTGCTCAAGGAAAGGAATGAGGGCGGCGCTGATGCCGACGATTTGACGCGGCGCAACGTCCATGTAGTCAATCCGCTCAGGCGGTGCAAAGAGAAATTTGCCTGCGTGACGACAGGAGGGACGGGCACGGACGAACTCCATATTCTCATTCAGTGGGGTCGTCGCCTGAGCAATGGTGTAGCGGTCTTCGACATCGGCCGAGAGATAATGGATTTCGTCGGAGACAAACGGGACGATCGGTACATTGCAGCCGAGCTTGGCCAGTTTTCGTGCCAGTTCCTTAGTAATCTCTTCACCTTCAGTGGCCAGCGTCTCACCGGTCTTCGGATCAGTGATGGTTTCACGTAACCGCCGGCCGATGAGGCGTTTGTCATCCGCCGGCAATT
>JANWZB010000110.1 GCA_025055035.1 Candidatus Kapaibacterium sp. | reverse complement strand
TCGCTTTATTCCGAAAACTGCTGGACGTAAGCTAGCAAGTGTTGTTATTCGATATCGCGTTGGTAGTAGTTCTACACGTGTGCTATCACTGACAAATATTGTGCAAGGCGACGCCACACCGCTAAAAGTTGTGGATACAGACTTCGACTTAGTGCGTGTACAGCGACGTACGGTAGCAGCCGTGCTTCTCATCAATCGCTTGCCGCGAGTAACCTCGTCGACGGCTACGGCTGCTGCATCTCAGGCGAATGTTATAACGATTACGCATGTTGAAATTGAGGGAACAGATCGTGCAAGCTTTACTCCGGTAGGATTCCAAGCACCAGTGTATCTTGGTGCTGGCGACACAACGGCAATTATTGTGCGCTGCCAGCCGTCGCTCAGTGGAAGGCTGTCAGCACGCTTGAAGGTATATGCAACTGTTGCCAATGCTGCGGTAGGCAGAGATAGTAGCGCTGGGTCATTGCGTGCAAACGCTATTCTGGCACAGCCTGACGATTTTTTTGCAGAAGTTGCATTGCGTCCTATGCGTGGACAAGAGCGTGGTGCTCCCGGAACCACAGTGTATCTTGAAGTGTACTACACACGAGCACGACTGCCTGATTCGGCTAATACATCTCCCCAAACACTTCAGCTTTTTCAATTTATGTTTGGTTCGATGCGGTTTGACGGAAACGTACTGATGCTTCTACCAAACACCACAGCAGAATATCAACCAAATTCAGCTTCGCAGAATACAATAATGCGCTCGGTGATTTTTAGTAGCCCGCGTATTTATCGGTCACGCGATGGTCGGCTGCCGCGTCGTGATTCTGTATTAATTGACTCTATCCCCTGTAGAATTGTGGCTGGTGAACGTACGGTAACACCCGTTCTATTGGAACAGCTAACATGGGGTAGGCTAGGTATCCGCTCTCTCAAAGTATTTGTCGAGGAAGCATCAACAACACACACTGTTACAGCAGAAGCATCTCGCTCTGGAGGAATGCCACGTCTTGTCGCTCCTACTACACCACGACTATCTATACAAGCAGTGCGACCTAATCCGGCATTGCATGATATAACGGTAAGTATAGTGCTATCAGACCAACAGGATATTGTGATGGAAATAGTGGATGTACAAGGCTGTGTTATACAATCACACAGAATTGGCGAGCTCGCTGCTGGGAAACATGATATTCACATGCACATCGCGGGAATGTCAAGCGGAACGTATCATGTTCGGGTGCGCTCTCAGTATGACACGGCAACAGACAAGATACATGTTCTACGGTAGATGAAAAGTAAACAAAAGCCCGATAAATTGATGCATCGGGCTTGAGCTTGAGAAAAGAATAATCTGTGTAGAGAATGCTATTTTACTTGGCTAGCAATCCGGAATAATTGAGGGTCAACTTCGATACCTGCGCTGCCGATAGCAGTTGTGTTCGCGAGCAGAGAAGGCTTGCCACCCGCGTTGATGATAGCCATCATTGCTAAACCGTCGGTAATGAGTTCCTTGCTACATGTGATAACAAACTTTTTGGCAACCTTTTTCGCAGCGCTAGCACTTACGCCCGGTACAAGATACACAACATTCCCCTCTGCTTTAGCGGCATTGGCTTCTTCAAGAGCATCAACGTCAAGACCGACATTCTTGAACTGTGTGAGGAGATCGTCCTTAGCTTTTGCGCCAGTAGCTGAATGAACGATCGTAACCTTCGGTGTGCCTATTTTCACATAGGCAAAGACCTTTTTGAAGATAGCTGCTTGTAGCGTTGGCGGAACATCGAGGTCTTGAGCTTGTAGTCGTACTGTAGCACCAAGCATGATCAAGAATAGAAGAGAGCATGTAGCGGACAAAGCGTTAGAACGGGTGCTCATAGCAATAACTCCAAAATGAACAAAAATTAGGACAAAGTAAAAGTAATAGTGCTGTCGTGTTCTCAGAGACTTTTTGTGTACGTGCTACCGTAATGCCGCGAATTTACCAACAAAACTCAGACTGCAAAAAGAAAATCCACTGCCGAACACAACGGTAAGATAGGGAGTACCAGGCGAAGGTTTAATAGATTGATTGTTGCCTTATTAAGATACTTTGCCGAATCGAGGAAAATGCACAATTTGTAGCGTTTACATTCTTCGGGTATTGAAACAACTATGTCTATGAAACAGCATGCAGATATCCATTCTACAACAGTTCTTGGGATTATTCGAGACAACAAAGCTGCTCTTGGAGCAGACGGTCAGGTAACGCTTGGCACGACCGTTATGAAGCATTCAGCAAAGAAGTTACGCCGTTTGTACAACAACTCCGTTTTGGTTGGGTTTGCTGGAGCAACAGCAGATGCCTTCACACTTCTTCAGCGATTCGAGGAAAAACTTGAGCAGCATCGTGGCAATATGGCGCGTTCAGCAATTGAGCTAGCACGAGATTGGCGCACAGACCGGTACCTCCGACGCCTGGAAGCTATGCTGATTGCTATGAATACACAAAGTGCATTGATTATCAGTGGAACAGGGGACGTCATTGAGCCTGATGACCACATTGTCGCTATCGGTTCAGGGAGCATGTATGCGCTTGCTGCTGCTCGTGCGTTGCAAGCAAATACAGAGCTAACAGCGAAAGATATTGTGGAGAAATCTATGGCAATCGCAGCCGATATCTGCATCTATACCAATCATCAGATTGCTATTGAAACTCTTGAGTGAAGGTAAGATGCTATGCTGCGTGAGTGGGTGAAGAAGATGCTTAGCGGTGCAAGGGAAGAGTTACAAAAAATGTTGTCCCCTCCACGCCTTTATCCTTATCACTTTCTGCCCAAATATTTCCCTTGTGAAGCTCTGTAATACGCTTTGCAACAGCAAGACCGATACCATACGAACTTTCGCCAGCAGTAGGCTTTGCTGAAAGGCGTTGAAAATAGCCAAAGAGTTTGGATTTATCCTCTTCAGAAAGACCTGGTCCGTTGTCTTGAATGCGCAGTCGTGCTTTTTCAACAGGCTGTCCCTGCTCATTATGCTCGGTAATAGCATCTAGATGAATCGTAATAGTGCCACCAATAGGTGAGTATTTGACTGCATTCGAGATAAGGTTATCACAAAGCTCATACAGAAGCTGGATATCGCCTTGTATAGTGAAATCAATGTTTGGTGCATAAGTAAAGGTCATTTTTTGTTGTTTCTGTTCTGCTTGTACGATATTTGCTGAAACAACTTCAGATACTACCATCAGTAGATGACACTCACTGAATTCGGCATTCAATTTCCCTAGCTCGAGAGCCGACGTACTCAGGATGTTGTGAATGAGGGAGAGCATGCGCTCAGCAGATTCTCGAATAATAGCAACAATCTGATATATTTCCTTGTCGTTTCGGAAACGCTCTTCCAAAAGTTCTATAAGACCTACAATTCCAGCAATTGGATTTTTGAGATCATGTGCGGCAATACTAAGAATTTCTGTTTTTTGCTCATTGAGGCGTTCGGCTATATTACGCTGGGATTCTGCTTGCTGGAACGCAAGAAACAGCTCTTTGCGTATGCGTCGTAATTCGGTCTGTGTGGCGTCGCTCACGCGTGTGATTTTCATGACCTCATTCAGGAGTACGCTGTACTGCTGGGCAATATAGCGATACTCTCGGCGGAGGTCTTCAAGCCCTATATCGTTCGAATGAGCAATCTTCTGTGCTCGCTCTGCAAAGCGCTTCTCTGCTTCGAATGCGTGCATTGTATGATTCTCCTGTGCAGGTTGTAAGCTGCATTATGTATTCACGTCGATGGATAGGCTATCTATCGAAAAAGGCGAGCTTCAAGCTCTCGCTTGCGCTGGTCGATAGAGTGAATTTGAGCTAAATACTGCATTGCTTCATCAGTGTTGTTCATCAGTGTTGCTTGATGATGCTGAGCAAGAAGCTGCTGCATCTCGCATTCAATAAACCGTAGGTGTAACCGTGTTGTGCAATCGTGAACAAGGCGGACGTTGTCACACGAAATGGTCAGTCCAAATTCTGCCCAGCGTTCACTTGGAGTCTCAGGGCGCAGGGCTAATCCATGAATTTCTTCAGGGATTTCTTCTCCTTGCGCCGACCGCTGAAGCAAATAATCAAGAGGTAGTCCGTGCTGTGCTGCTTGCTGAATATGAGCAAATATCATACGGGCAGTATGTGTCATAAAAGAATCTCGGGCGATGCCAAGCTGTGTTGTCATGTAACGGTATGCTCCTGGTGCAGTAAGAGCTATCCGCAAAAGTTCTTCTTCTTCGGGGAATAGAGCTTCTTTATGTGGCGACGAATGAGGTTGTTGCGAGGAAACAGATTGAGAAGTGTGAGAACTTGCTATTGGTGCTGTTTCAGTGGTAGAAGCTGCGATACTCTGTGCGTTTTGTGTCTCGGGCTGAGGTCTGGGTCGTGATGTAGTACTTTGGCGATATAATGTAGTACGCTCTTGGAGCTTAGTAACAGAGTGCTGTCGGAGAATTTGGGTGAACTCGGCATACACATCGGTTTCGCGTAACGAGAAGCGATGAGCAACCGAACGAATCATGAAGTCTTGGTGAATTTGCGAAGGTATTTTGGCAATGCTCTGGAGGATGGAACGCACAGCTTCGGTATTACCATGTGGAGTATGGAGAAGACCCTGCTCACGAAAGAGTTCTATTTTGAACTCTACAAGCGATAATCCCTTATCAAGGCATGATTGGAAGCCCTGTGCCCCGTTGTGCTGAATGTAGCTGTCAGGGTCTTCGCCTGCGGGAAGGCGAACAATTTCTACCTGAAATCCTTCTTCAAGAGCCATATCGAGTGCCTTCAGCGTAGCTGCAATACCTGCAGCATCCCCATCGTAGATAAGCTTGAGCGTTGTACAAAACCGTGATAGCAAGCGTAGATGTTCTCGCGTAAGTGATGTACCACTTGATGCAACAACATTTGGAAAGCCTGCCTGTGAGACACTGAGTACATCGGCATATCCTTCTACGAGAATTGCATATCCACGTCGCCGTAGAGCATCTTTTGCCTGAAAAATGCCATACAGAACCTCGCTCTTGTTATATACAAGCGATTGTGGAGAATTGATATACTTGGCTGAGGATACCTCTGCATCATTTATGCGGCGTCCACCAAAGCCGATAACGCGCCCCATACTATTCTGCACGGGGAACATCAAGCGTCCACGAAAGCGGTCATATAAGCGACCTGTACTCTCCTGGCGTGCGACTAAGCCTGCATCAATCACTGCCTCTTCGGTAACGCCGAGCGACAGCAGTTCTGTCATAGTTGCATGAAAGCTATCGGGCGCGAAGCCTAGTCCGAATTTTTTGATAGTCTCATCCGAGAATCCTCGTGTATACAGGTATTGTAACGCTGTGGAACCAAGCTCTGTATGTAGAACTTTCCAGTAAAAGTTTGCTGCAAGGCGCAAAGCAGTATAGACTGCATCATAGCGTTTGTGTTCGCTGGATGCATGTTCTGAGGAGCTAGTGTCGGGGATAGTGATGCCAAGGCGTTCAGCGAGAAATCGTAGTGCTTCGGAATAGCTCAGCTTTTGGTATTCACGGATAAATGTAATAGCGTCTCCACCCTTTCCACAACCAAAGCACTTAAAAATTCCTTTCTCTGGAAGGACATTGAATGATGGCGTTTTTTCTTGGTGAAACGGACACAACCCAACAAAATTTCGGCCACGCTGCTTGAGAGCGACAACATCACTGATAATATCTACGATATCTGTTTCGCGACGTATTCGGTCAATAATATGTTCTGGAATGCGCATAGTAGTAAGCAGGGAAGAAAAATATATCAAAAGGGTGTGCTATTCTGCCAAACTATGCCGAGGTCAAAGAATGGAAGCATTCCATGAAAACAAAGACTATGCTTGCTAGTACGGCTTCAACGAAAAGACAATATTAAATCCATCGGAAAGCTCAATGCCATTTTGCTTGATGTTGTCGTCGTGGGCAGGATAGTACCATTCCACTTCGATAGAACGTCCTGCAGCAACCGCACCCTCTGCAAGAGAGAAAAAGTTGATGATGTACTTTGATGTACTTGTGTTGAAATACGAAAATTTGAACTTTAAGAATATCGGACCGCGTGTTGAGGCTACGTATGTTTGAAACCATTCGACAACAGGACGATAGAATTCATGGGCGAGATCGGGAAATGATTCTCCAATAATCCACAATTCCCCTGTTTCGGGATTAAAGTCTATCAGTGGTGTGTTGTCAGTTGCTGGTATAACGAGAGCTTCCATAAAGGTAGAAAATTCGGTGGAGCAGCGTTAGGATATCAGTATAATCATTGATTGAAGTGCGAGAGCGCGCTAACGCGTTAGCTTATGGTGCTGTTTTGTGAACGCGCGCATTGAGAATTAGGAATTTAAGGTTGTTTTTGTAGTCGCGAATATGGAACTGGAGCGGGAAATCACTGCGCCGAGCAATTTCTATGAGCCCTACACCTGCTCCCTTACTTCCTTCGGGCGGGTCTTCTAGCAGGCGCTGTTTGTAGAGGCGCTGAAGCGCAGCTTTATCGAGAGTATTCAGCCACTGACAGTACTGAGCCATGCGTTCGGCTGTTTCTGGTGCAACAGCATTGCCAGAACTTATCGAATATACCGCACCTTCCTCGCTAACTGTTACCACACCAACACCATAAGGCTTGCCCTGCGTGTCTACTGATTGCTCAGCAGAGTAGTGGCGTACATTTTGCGAAAGTTCGATGAATATACCAAACAAAATCTGCATCTGTGGCTCTTCGTGTGCTTGCTGTTTGAGCACAACAGAAAGCTGCGTCAGCATATTCTGAGAAATTGTGCCTTTGAATGCAAAGAGGATGCGGGCTGCATCCATATTTTTGTAGAATTCGAGCAAATCGCTAGTCATGGAAACAGGATGAAAAATGGCCTGAAAAAGAAGATTACCAAGCTGTGTAGTAAGTATGATTTAGCGTACAAGGCAAGATGTTGGTGTTGCTCGGATGCCAAGCACTGTGATATCGTCGCGCTGCTGCGCACTGCCCTGGTGTTGCTCTAGGGCATGTAAGAGCATAGCGTATTGGGTTGTTGCATCATGATAAGCAATGTCTTTCAAAAGAGCTGTGAGACGCTGTGTTCCAAACTTTTCACGGTCTGGGTTATGCTGGTCAGCAAAACCATCGGTGGTAAGATAGAGCATGAGTGAGGTATCTGTTGGAAAATTAACGCGTTGCGCGCTAAAAAGACGTCTTGGCTCTCTCTGAAATCCACCAATAGGCTTTGTATTACCCTCTAAAATAATTATTTCTCCTGATTGCACAATATACAGTGGACGCCGCGCTCCAGCAAATGTGACCCCTGTTTCGTCGATGCGGCAAAGGCACATGTCCATACTGTCTTGATTACTGCTCAGGTCATTTGTCTGACGTAGAACTTGTCGTACAGCATAGTGGAGCTCTGTAAGTATCCATGCAGGATTGGTGATGTTTTTTTCCAAAACAATTTGGTTTAAAAGGTCATTGCCAATCATGCTCATAAAGGCGCCGGGGATACCGTGTCCCGTGCAGTCCACTACAGCAACAAGCGTTGCGAATTCTGTGTGTTGCATCCAGTAAAAGTCCCCCGAAACGATTTCCATTGGTCTATACAGCACAAAGTACTCTCCGAGCCTCTCGCATAGCTCTTGTTCGGTAGGCAGAACTGCTTGTTGAATCGTGCGTGCATAGGCGATGTTTTCGCGGATTTTGTTGGTGAGCTGTTCAAGGTGGAGATTCCGTTCAGAAAGCTCTGCATTACGGAGTTGAATGAGTGATGCTTGATATTCCAGCTCAAGCTGCTGTGCTTTGATGCGTGCGAACGCCTTTGCATTGGTTATAGCTGTTGCGATTGATGAGCTAATCGCAACGAGCAGATCGACATTTTCGGGTGGGTAACTCTGTTGCTTAAAGCTTTGCACACTAAAAACACCAATTACTTCATCGCCTGATACGAGAGGAATGTAGACAAGCGATTCTGGCTTTGCACCGACGAGAACAGGAATGCTGCCATCATTGATAACAACAGGGCTGCGGCTTTTGACGCATCGCACTGCAGGACGATGAGCGTCGTGCATGCTCACAAACGGAGGTTCCAGAAACTCTCCGTTTTCTATCAGATACCGCATCTGAATGCCTTCGCGCTCTGGCAGATAATCGCCGATGTTGAAAATCGGAGCATCCATGAGCTGATTGAGGTATCCATAAATCATGACGATAAGACTCTCGATATCAAGGTTCGAAGCGATTTCGACACTGATCCGTGTGAGGGCGCGTATGCGCTCGGTTTGCCTAGCAAGCTGCTCATTAGCGAGGCGGCGGCGCTGATTTGTGCGCCATACAACGATAAGGAACACAATGACGACAATCGATGTTGCTACACTTCCCCAAAGCAACAGTTGCAGGCGTTGTGCGGTGAGCATTTGTATTTCACTGTCTCTGCGAAGATTCTCTAGCTGTATGCGCTCGCGGTCGAGGTTATACAAGGCTTCCATGCCAGCAAGCTGCTGCTCGCGCTCTAGCGTGAAAATAGAGTCGTGGTAGTGGCGTGCAAGCTTCGCATAATAGAGGGATATTTCTAGCTTGTGGAGTTTCTCGCAGAGTGTTGCAAGAAGCTCAGCAGATGCTCTGGCAAATTCCAGTTGTCCAATTTCTTGTGCCGCAGCAAGAGATTTGCGAGCGTATTGTTCAGCTGTACTGTATTGCTGTTGCGCAAGGGCAATTCGTCCAAGCCATAGCATAGAACGTGCAGCATTGCGCCTGTCACTGCCTTTGAGTGCTCGCTCAAGCATTATGCGAAAAATGCGCTCGGATTCCTGAATCTCTCCTTGCTCGAAATACAGCGACGCCATGCGATAGAGTGCGTAGCTAAGGTCGTTGCCTTGAATGCCGTTTGAATTGAGAATATGAAATGCTTTCCAGAAATATTCCTGTGCTAGTGCGATATTCCCTTGTCCCTGTGCTATAGAGCCTAGAACATCGTATACAGTGGAACGCGCTACAACTCCACGTAAGGTGCTTGGGCGTGCTGTATATTCTTGTGCCTTTCCAAGATAATTGAGACTTTCAATCAGTACTTTTCGACGATATTGTGCTGATGCGATGTAAGCTAGAATTTCTGCAAGAGCTTCCTGAGAATGCTGATTCTGGCTACCTTGGTACACTTCCAGTGCTTTCGTGAAGTATTCAAGAGACTTTTCGGTACTACCAATTTGTAGTAGGGCAATGCCTAAATCTGCATTTGAGGATGCGATACCATGCGTTATATCGAGCTGCTCAAATATCCTCAGTGCTTTGAATTGATGCGCTATCGAGGCGACATAGTTGCCTGTGTATCCATACACAATTGCCAGACGGTATAATGTCCAGGCGCTGTGTGGTAGATTGCGGAGTGCTTGAAAGCGTTCTAATGCTTGTTTGTAATATTGAATAGCAAGATTGTAATCAGCAGTGTAGAAATGCAAGGCTGCAACGTAGTACTCTGCAAGAGCAAGACCTAATGTATCGTTGGCTAAAGCGCTGGTAGTTTCTAATGCATCATAGCTTGCTTTACGCAAAGCAGGATTACTGCGTTTTTCAGCATACTGCGCTTCTGCAAGAAATACGTATGCTCTCGCCCTACGATAGTGGGTGCGTGTCGAGATACTGTCGAGTTGCCGAGAGTACCGTTGAAGATGCTCTGGTGCCTCACCAAGGCTCCATGATTCTGTAAGTAATGTAATGAGTGCATCAGCGCAAGCCTGATTGTG
>JANWZB010000010.1 GCA_025055035.1 Candidatus Kapaibacterium sp. | reverse complement strand
TAGCATGCGCTGCATCCGATACTGGATGTGTTTGTATTCCATAGCACGCTTTGTGAGATGTTGCACATGTATACTCTGATCTCTATTGTATACGTTCGTACGCACATACGCAGCACGATCATGTGAACAGAGAAGTGCTCCTCCATCTTGCGCTATCTCTTGCGCGTACAGCGCTATAGGCCTACATCCAACGTTACTAGGAGGGGCGTCGTTCTACTGTATATCCATCTTTTGTATCGTTCACTACGTATCCCAAGGCGACAAGTTCTGCCCGCAGGCGGTCAGCTTCGATAAAGTTCTTTGCTTGCTTTGCTCGCCAGCGCTCCTCAGCAAGGTGAAGCACAGCATGTGGAATTTCTTCATGCGGCTGTGCTCCAATACTCCATACATCCCATATGCGGTTCACATCCTGCAACACCCCTAAGAGTGCAGCAGCACACTGAGTATCAAGGCTTTTTGGCGTATGCTGATTTATGAAAGTAAAGAGCACAGCAAGCGCCTTAGGAGTTTGTAAGTCCTGAGCAAGCTCTTCAAAGATTGCCGAACGTAGTGCCGCTGCTTGGGCATGGGCTTCAGGAGCTTGTACACTTCCAGATGAGCGTTCCCATAGCTCATAGATATACTCCTGCACGCGCAACCGCGCTTTGCGTCCTGCTTCCAGCCCGGCAAATGTAAAGTTCGCTTTTGTTCCATAGTGCGCTGCAAGTAGCAACCAGCGCACATCTAGTGGGTCGATGCCTCGTGCCAGAAGGTCTCGTAGCGTAAAAAAATTGCCCTTCGACTTCGACATTTTCTCTCCTTCAACTTCCAAAAACTCATTATGTACCCAATAGCGCACCGGATCTACGCCATATCCAGCTTTACTCTGAGCAATTTCATCCTCATGATGCGGGAAGCATAAATCTACTCCTCCAGTGTGAATATCGAACGGCACACCGAGCAGTTCACGCGCCATTGCAGAGCATTCAATGTGCCAACCCGGACGCCCCGCAAGATTGCACCCTTGAAAGTCAAAATCCCACGAAGGCTCATGGTCTTTCTTCCCCTTCCAGAGAACAAAATCACTCACACTTTCACGGTCGTATTCATCAGCATCTATGCGCACACCCTCGCGAAAATGCTCTACATCTATGGTAAACAGTTTACCATACTGCTCCACCTGACGCCACGCTGCCAAATTGAAATACACACTACCACCCCGTTCGTACGCAAACCCTTTCTCGGCAATTTTTTGAATAAGCTCTTGCATCTGCGGAATGTAGTGTGTTGCTCGTGGCATTGCCGTAAAACTTTGCTCGTAGATGCGTAGCGCTGTTATATCCTCGATAAATGCTCGAGTATAGAATTCTGTAAACAAGCGTAGGTTCTCGCGGACATCATCGGTCTGTACACCAATGTCTTCCGTCCACGTAGGCGAGCCTACGGCACTATCACGAATCGTTTTATCATCAATATCGGTGATATTCATCACCCATTGCACTGAATAGCCACCAACCACGCGCAAAACCCGCTGCAATAAATCGGCAAACACAAATGCTCGCATGTTTCCTATGTGAGCGTAATTATACACCGTCGGACCACATGAATACATGCGAACGGCAGCAGCATCAATCGGTACAAACGCTTCTATCGAGCGACTTAGTGTATTACGGAGATAGATCTGCATACTTTGCATGGGAACACTTATACACCTTAAGGTATGGTTCGTTGCGATACTATTGCTCTATGAGACATCTGATACTGCCTACTGTATACCGAGAGCACGCACCGTACCGGGCTCAATATACACATCAAGAGTAGGCAATGCATCACGAATCTCATCATCACGTACATTTTGACCAATTGCAAAGAGTTCGTGCGGCATATCCCAAGCATCATGCATGGGCACATACTCCCATGCTCCAGCGATATAGTTTAGCAGAACAGGCACAGCAGAGCTTGCCCGTTGGACGATTCCCTTTAGGCGTACCAGAGATGTAGGCAGTCGTGCTAGTCCTTCTTCGAGCAAGGCATCATCAACATTTGCTGGCAGCCTGAGGCGAAACGCAGTAATACCATCGCGTAGTAGATACTCTTGATGAGCATTGCGAGCGTCAGCAACAAAGTGACGCATTGGCGCAAATATCTGTACAAAGCACGACATCGGGATAGCTCCTCTATCAAGAACTTGTACTACAGCCCGAGAATTGATGCGGCGTAATTCCTGCTCCACTGCACAAATAGGCTTATGAAATGGTTTTATCATATCGGCTTTGGAAATGCAGAGAATGTCCGCCGCACGAATTTGTGCATTCACCACATGGAATAGCGTTTGAAAGCGCCACAGATTAACGGCATCAACGATACAGAATGTTGATTCTAAAGGGAAGCCTAGCAATGCCAGGTCGTTGCGTACCTGCTCTGCATGCGCAAGCCCTGTCGCTTCAATAAAGATGCGTTGGGCGCCTTGCTCTAGTACTTGCTGCAGTGCCGCTTGAAATGTATCAAGAGCTGAGCAACACAAGCACCCTCCCGGCACCTCGACAATCTGTACACCACCATCTCGCCCAAGATGATGCGACAGTAGTACCCCATCGAATGTTACCATACCGAAGTCATTGACGATGACAGCAATGCGCTTACCAAGCAATGGTCGTTCTAGCAGCCGGCATAAAAATTGGGTTTTCCCGCTCCCCAGATAGCCCGTTACAAGATGGATATGGCGCAGCTGCACGGGTGCAAACGTTATATCTGTATCGAATGCTGTGTGCCCCATCATACCACCTATCGCCCGCCTGATAGCGAGAGCAGCGTGAGAATTGTCTGAAGCACTACAAGGAACACTAATAACGTTGATACAACAAGTGCCCAGAATTGAATCGTGTACATAGATAATAAAGACTGCAAAGCTTCCATCAAGTTTGTGATGTCATCCCCCTCTGTCTCTACAATCAACATAAACGATTTCGCCGCATTAGCCATAAGAACCCCAATGACGGCAAAAAGAATACCCCCTACCACCCCTGCAATAATGCCAAATATGCCATTGTTTACAAGAGCGAGAAAGCTCTGCAATATACCTAGTACAATAAACGCAATCCCGACAATACGGAGCTTCAAAGCAAGATTGCGAAATAGAATGTTGTGTTCTTGAGTAAATTCGTAGCTCATACGGTCTCCTATACACAGAGTTCAAGAGTGTACATTTGCTGTAGCATTATCAGATAACAAATTTTTCCGGTCTGCACGATACTGCGCTCCCACTCTACGGCTTGCTATACTACCAATATTAAACTGCTTGATAACAGATTCTAAATGTATTGCAAGACGGCTTACATCTTCGATAGCCTGCGTAATTTGCAGAATTCCAGCAGCAGTAGTTTCCGTGATTTTCTTGATAGTTTCAGCATTACGCAGCACCTCGTCGCTTGCTTGGGATTGCTCTTCTGTAGCAGCAGCAACCTGTATAATTGCGTCGGTAACCTTATGCGAATGCTGAATAATGTGTTGTACAGACTCGCTAGCCCGCTGAGCAGATTCTTTTCCGCGCTGCACTTCGCTAATACCACGTTGAATCGTACTCACTGCTTCTTCCGTTGAGCTTTGAATATGCTCAATCATCTCAGTAATACGCTTTGTTGCTTGTGTTGTGCGCTCAGCAAGTTTACGCACTTCATCAGCTACAACAGCAAACCCCTTACCCTGTTCACCTGCACGTGCAGCTTCAATTGCGGCATTCAGCGCAAGTAAATTTGTTTGGTCAGCAATTTCATCAATAACTTGGATAATCTCGCCGATTTCTTGGCTTTTACTACCAAGATGGCGAACTGTTTTCGCCGATTTCTCCACGATACCAGCAACATTTGTAATCTCTGATGCTGTTGCAGCTAGCACAGAACCACTTTGCGCAGCAATCTTTTCTGCTTCCTTTGCAGACTCCGAAACAAGCATCGCTAGGCGTGCATTATCACTGATGCTATGACTCATTTCTGCTATCGCTGCAACAATAGATGATACCTCTTCCATTTGACGGCGTGCACCAGACGAAATCTCTTGCGTACTCGCTGCAATTTCTGTACTTGCACTGACTGTCGTGTTGACAGCTTCATATACTTTTTCTACCATCGCACGCAAGTTCGATACAGCTTCTGTAAACCCACGAAATAGTGCCCCGATTTCATCATCACGGTCGTGATACAAACGGACTGTTAGATCCCCTTGTGCAAAATGTCGCATTTCTTTTAAGATTGCTTGCGTGTTTTCCGACAAATAATGCCGCTGTTCTTCTATATTCTGCACAGCCTCGTTCACACGCTGTTGGATACTATGCTTTTCAGCATGTAATTCATCCATCGTTACCTTGATTTTCTCTATCATCATGTTGATAGCGTCGGCAAGTGTTGCGAACTCATCGTCACCCGTAATTCTTGAACGCGCCGACAAATCTCCTGCCTGAGCCCGCTGTGTTGTTTCCACCAAATTTGCAACCGATGATCGCACATCGCTCAAAACTGTCAGCACAACGAATAGTACAGCACCACACAGCACTATAACAATTGCAAGATTCGTGTAGAGCGCAACACGAAATTTACGAATGCGCTCATGTAGAATTGCATCAAGCTCATTCACGGCAGCGTACCATAAGGCATCGCTCGAACGGAAATAGGCACTGACAAATGCACTAAACTCAGCGACTGTTATTTGGGGCATATCTGTTGCAATATATTTTTCGTGGAGAGCGTTTGCTAACGCACGTTTGTCTGCTATATGACGGCGAAAGGCGGTGTGCAGATTTGGCTTGAGATTTCCAAGTGTATTATGGTCATATGCTGTCGCAAAATCAGCCTCTAGACCAGCAATGTGTGCACCCATCAGCACCCACAGTACTTTTGCATCGGAACGCTCATTTGGTGAAGGCGTTCCAGTCGATAGTGCCCGCTCTACGCTGAATGCAGCCTGAAACATGAGATCTATGTCATCCATCAGCCGAATAAGAACAGCATCCATCACGTAATACGAGTCAAGGTCGGGGTCGAGGATAAGATTTGATTTATCGCCTACCCATACAATCAGTGCTCGTACCTCTGCGATAATAGCGTCATGCTCTGTTTTGACACTTTCTTCCGACAGAGAAGCCATTTTTCCTGTCAGAATATTCCACATGTTGTCAATTTTCTTAGCTTTTCCTCCTATACTCAGTGTTTGATTGTGGAGATTATCCTGTTGCTGCATGTCTGCTAAACACGCTTGGATGTTACGCTGTGTTTGCTGCAGCAGCTCTTGAGCTTGGGTATTCCCTTTTAAGACGCGCCATGCATATATGCGGTGGTATGATAGCTGTGTTAAGAGCCCACGCAGAGGACGCAGATAGCTGCTCCCTGCAATCTCTTTTTCAGCAAAGCGAATACTTCTCGAAGATTCTTGTACAAATAAAAAGAGCAGCACAGCTAGAGGGATAGATAGACCCACAACTACTATCATGAACTTCTTTGCCATTGGCAGGTTATGAATAGCCGTCATAGTTGTACCTCAAACACAAAATAATGAATGTTTCAAGTATGCAGTGAACGTGATAACCTTATAGTTCGGTATTCCTCGTTTTTACATGCCGCGTAAAATACAACAAAACCTATACACATACAACACTATGCTACGTGCTTTGTTCCTATTCTCTCTCGTTTTAAACGTAGCAGTGCAACGCACAAAAAAACATATCAAAAATTCGATCTTTCTTGTATCTTTGTGCGCGAATACTTAGCTGTGTACATGAAAAAAGCAATACAGCGAGAAATTCAGCATAATATGGATCATTGCAGAGTCACAGTTTGTGGCATTCTATATCTCTCTTGCTTTACGCCAGTAAGTTTTGTATGATCTAACTACCTTAGTTGCTCGACAGTTATGAGCCTTACAGTTATTGCATTTGTTATTTTTGCTGTCGGTGCAATAGCAACTGCCATACTTATGATTACCCGCAGTAACGCTATTCCTGCAGCACTTTGCCTGATTGCTCACTTCTTCTGCCTGTCGGGTTTGTATCTTACCCTTCAAGCAGCGTTTCTAGCAACACTACAAATTTTGGTATATGCAGGAGCAATTATGGTACTGGTTGTATTCGTGATTATGCTTCTTAACCTTCACAGTGAAGCGCCTTCTACTCAATATCCCCGATTCCGCATGTTGGCAGGCATTCTCATCACTGGTATACTAGCATTAGAACTCACCGGCCTTGCTATACATCACGGAACTGGTCTCAACGAATTACCGGCAGTGGCATCAATTGTTGGTAGTGCTCATGAGCTTGGGCGCGTTTTATACACGGATTATCTCTTTCCATTCGAAGCTGTTTCCTTGCTGCTTCTAGCTGCCATTGTTGGCGCTGTTGTTTTAGCAAAGCGTACACTCGAAGACTAGCATATATACTCTTTTATCGCTGACACATACTGTTACACTCTATTCGTTGTGCACAAATATGCTACAAACTCTTCCTCTTGAATACTATCTAATTCTCTCCAGCATTATTTTCTGTATCGGTGCTTTTGGGGTTCTTACACGGCGCAATGCTATTGTGGTGTTTATGTGTATTGAGCTAATGCTGAATGCTGTCAATCTCACGCTCGTTGCTTTCTCTAGCTATCTTGGTGATAGCGCGGGTCAGATATTTGTCTTCTTCGTCATGACTGTTGCAGCCGCAGAGGCTGCTGTAGGATTAGCTATTATTCTTGCATTATTCCGCACCCACAAAACAGTCTACGTCGATGATGTCCACTCTATGCGCTGGTAATACTATTACTCATACGTGCACTATGCTTGGCAGCCCACAGCTCTAGTACCTGTGGGCTATATTTTTTCAAGCATGTTATCAAAACGTAACACACTAGCGCACTCTAACAGATAACGAAAAGTGATAAATTAGAAACCTAGTTTTCTGCACATTATCACACTTCACCTGTTTTGAATGCAAACCATGGCAGTATCTTCGGTAAGATACTATATGCTGATACGATTTCTATTGCTTCTACTTTTGACGACGAGCGCGGCGTACGCTCAGCAAAGCAAACCAAAACCAATTATTACAATCAAAGGCTCTGATACAATGGTAATCCTTGTCCAGCGCTGGACAGAGATGTTCCCAGATAAAACCAAAGTACAGTTCCAGGTAACTGGTGGTGGCTCTGGGACAGGAATTTCTGCACTTATTAACGGAACAACAGACATATGCTCATCGTCCCGTCCAATTAAGCCAAATGAGGTTAAGCAGCTGCGCGAGAAGTATCAATATAACGGCTTGGAAATCCGCGTTGCCCGTGATGGCATTGCGGTATATTTAAATGCAGCAAATCCCGTTCAAAATCTTACTGTTGGTCAGGTCAAACGCATCTTTACAGGGGAAATCACTAACTGGAAAGAACTTGGCGGCAATGATGCAAAAATTGTCCTGTACAGCCGCGAGAATAATTCTGGTACATATGAGTTCTTTAAGGAGCACGTTCTCCAAAAGCAAGACTTTGCGCCTCACACACAGCACATGGTCGGTACTGGCGCGCTTGTGAATGCTGTTGCAAAAGACCCCAATGCTATTGGCTTTGGTGGCATAGCCTATGCCAGCGGCGTAAAGCCTGCAGCGCTAGCATTTAATGAGTATAGTCGCTACGTCTTGCCGACTGAAGAAAACATTCTGAATGGAACTTATCCCGTCTCGCGTCTCCTGTATTTCTACATGAAAGAACGCCCTCATGGCTATACCAAGCAATTCATCGACTGGGTTCTTAGCAAAGAAGGGCAATCTGTTGTCAAGGAAGTTGGATATTTGCCAACAAAAACTTTTTAAAGCATACAAATTCACTTATTCTGCCTCCTGCATCGCTTTATGGAACAGCATAGCACAACTTCTCTGCCTCAGCAGCATTCTTTTCTTCGCACAAAGAGCACTCTTGCTGAAGACATCATCGAACGGATTATCATGGCTGTTGGCAGTGTAGCTGTTGTATTGATTTTTCTGATTCTTTTGTTTGTTGTCCGTGAAGCTCTACCTCTGCTCACCAGTGTATTCTCTCAGGCATCCGCGTCAAGTCATACTGCCGATCTCAATACCACAGATCTTAAACCAGAGGTATACAACCCAGATGTCCTGCTCAATGAGGAACAAGCTCCAGAAGAGTTTTATCCTGAGGTCTATAACCCTGATATCTCGCCACCAACGAAGAATTCTTCTTCACATGCTCTTACATCTCTCGACCCAGACAACGGAACTATCAGCCTTGCCAATATTCTCGGCACAGTATGGCAGCCTATTTCTACAAGCCCTAAATTTGGCATCATTCCTCTTATCATCGGCACAGCCAAGACAACATTTGTAGCTATTATGATTGGTGCACCGCTTGGCATCCTTTCTGCTCTGTATTCGGTCTTCTTTGCTCCGCGCTGGTTGCAAGAAATCATTAAGCCTATGATTGAAATTCTTGCAGGATTTCCGTCGGTGGTTATTGGGTTCTTCTGCTTGTTATACGTCGGCTCAGCAGTACAGAAACTTTTTGGTCTGGACTTTCGCCTGAATGCACTTGTAGGAGGGATTGGTCTTGCAATCGCAGTTATCCCGATTGTATTCACTATTACCGAAGATGCTCTCTCGGCAGTACCGAAGTCTCTTCTGGAGGCATCGTTGGCTATGGGGGCAACACAGTGGGAAAGTGCCTATAGAGTTATGCTGCCGGCAGCATTCCCGGGTGTATTTGCAGCAGTGCTTCTTGGTATAGGGCGAGCTTTCGGAGAAACTATGATAGCTCTGATGGCAAGTGGCAATGCGGCTATGGTTTCTGCATCACTTGGCGACCCAGTCCGCACATTCTCAGCAACTATCGGCTCAGAAATGGGAGAAGTTATCTGGGGTTCGGCACACTACAGCATGCTGTTTTTTCTTGGTGTGCTGCTCTTTATCATTTCATTTACTCTCAACGCAATAACCGAGCTTTTTGTCAAACAGCGCCTTACGAAAAAGCTTCAGGGCGGATAATGCTACGTTCTTCCCACTTAGTAGCGCTCCTATTCTAGATGCCAGCGCATTCCCACAAACGCGCGAATTCCCTGAAATGGTGCATATGCATACGTGGGATCGAACGTAAAACCATGCGGATTATTGATGGGATCGTGAACATACTTATCAAAGGGGTCAAATGCTCGCATAATAGCATTTGCTGGCGGTGTATAGTTGAGAAGATTTTTAATACCCCCATAGAGTTCAAGCGGCTGACCAGCAAAGATACCCTCTGTTTCGTCTTCGAATTTCTTTGTTACCTGAATATTCTGTAGACTATACACAGGAGAATAAGGTGGGCGTGGGTCGTGAGGGAAAACAGGTAGTCGCATCGGTCCCACCACCGAGCCTGTATAATCAAGAGTAACACCCCATTCACGTATCGTATAACTCAACGAGAATACTCCAGACCAGCGTTCAGTTAGAATTTGCCATGTTCTCTTGCCATCTTGCACATCGAACACGTCCATTACCGTACACCCTATTCGCGCCGTGAGCGGCAGAGGTAGAATGTCCAACGAAGCATTAACTGATATACCTTGAGAAACAGCATATCCACGAAGATTCTTGTACAGAATTTTCTCAGGATCGGTGTCATAGTCAGGGACAATCTTATTGCTAAAGTGCGTATAAAACGCTGTCGCATCGATAGATGCCTTGTACAGCTCAGTTTCTAGCGTCATGCTATACTGCAGAAGAAAATTCCATGACTCTTCTGGACGTAATTGCTCTTCTACAACAATTTGGCGCGCGCCTGTCAGGGCTGCATGCTCTTCGGCGAAGAGATTCACTACACGAAACCCTTTACCACCCGATAGCCTAACAACGTCCGACCCTGATACTTGCCATTTATAGTTCACACGCGGCGTAATAATACTGCCATGCACAGTACTATAGTCATAGCGGGCACTAAGAAGAAGTGTATGGTCGCGATGCAACGCAATTTCATCCTGTACAAAGATGCCGGGCAACAATATTTGCTGTGGCTGTAGCTGCCCCTGCATATCACGGGTTACTGGGGTATTATCCTGATACCATGTATAGCGTGTTGCTGCACCGACAAGAATATGATGATTCTTCCAGAATTGTTTGTCCCATGTTATCTGAGCAAATCCAATATACTGTGTAGCTTGATAGAACATCGTTCCGTAGTACGAGTTCTGATGATGATAGTTGAACGAGCCACGTAGCACAACATGCTCGTGAGGTATTGGAAGCTGATATGCTCCAAGCACCTCTAGACGGTTTGTCGCGATAGACTCTCCATACACACTATCACTACCGCGAAACTCTGGCGTCCAGCGTAGCTCACCCCCCAAGCGGTCTTCGGCAATATACCGCAGAGCACATGATGCCTCACCTTTGTCTTCTCTAGCAAACGACCATTTTGTAAACGCAGAGATTCTTTGTTGCAATGGCATATCCATTAATCCATCATGATTCTTATCCACACGATTGTCGAAGTGAAAATAATTCACATTAACGATACCCGTTGCTATAGGGCGCACACGCTCTTGTGCAACTTCGGCAGAATATATTGGTATTTTCGCACTTGCATCAATGCTATGCTCTAACCATGATGTTGAAAATACATCCCATGCATACCGTGCGGAGCGTTCCGGAGTCTTCGTAATAACGTTGATGACACCAGCGATCGCTTCGGAACCGTAGAGCACCGACGATGGTCCTTTGACAATCTCTATACGCTCAATCATAGCACTTGGAATTCCTTGTAATCCGTACACTGTCGCTAGACCGCTGACAATCGGCATTCCATCAATCGTTACCATGCTATATGCTCCCGGAAGACCATGTATGCGGATGTCTCCCGTGCCACACACGTTACAGTTCACCTGTGATCGTACTCCATTG
The DNA here is from genome assembly GCA_025055035.1 of Candidatus Kapaibacterium sp. Taxonomy (GTDB): domain Bacteria; phylum Bacteroidota; class Ignavibacteria; order Kapaibacteriales; family UBA4661; genus PH2015. The sequence continues at coordinate 34,725 of JANWZB010000010.1, read as the reverse complement.
ACGGCTTGCATAGCATCAAGCAAGCAAACCGAGGGATTCTTCTTAAGAAAGTTCGATGTATAAGATTCGACTAGCACCGGAGATTCGGAAATAAGCGTTTCACGCAACGTCCCAGTAACAACAAGCTGCTCCGTTGCATGATGGCGTTCCTTCATCACCCACGTATGCATATACACTTGTCCTGCCGCAATAACAACACGCTGCCGCAATGGCAAAAATCCTAGTCGCTGCGCCTCAAGAGTGTATTCTCCTTCGGGGATAGTGCGAATACCAAAATGTCCATGAGCATCAGTCCGTGCACTAAGCTTTGTCCCAAGAAGCCGCACCGTCGCAAATCCTATTGGCTCACCCTGCATCGATACAAGCTTCCCTTCAAGTGCACCACATCGACGGCACTCATCGTGCTGACCCGTCGCAACAAACGGAGTACATATTGCTAGTATGATATTCGCACAAAGACTCGCTATGTGCCATATTCTGAACATGATTGGGGCAGCAGAAAATAGTCAGTACATAGCACATATAAACTACTACATATAAACTACTTGCCGTGCAGTCAAATATACACATCTTTAGCATATATTAAAAATACTTTTTAGCTATACCTAAATTTCTACGTTTAATAAAAAACGAATGGCGAAGGCACATTGACATGTTGGAATAATAATGCCTTCGCCATCCCAGGCGTACCTGCACATGTAGCGCGTATCTTATGACTTTCGGCTTCTTTGTAGGACTTGCTTATTGTTTTAGCAATCTATCAAGTTCCTTCTGCCAGCGGCTAGCACTCATGCTTTTTACTGTGTTGAGTATGACTATTGCGCTACGCATACCTTCTATAGAGCGTTCCTTGTTCCCTTCATGCGCATCAAGTAGAGCCAGTTCCGCTTGTGCTTCACCCTCTAGTTCACGCAAATTGTGCTGCTGGGCTATTTGCAGTGTTATTGTTAGATATCTTCGACTTTCTTGCGTTCGCCCCATTTGTCGCAGGAGTACACCCAATGACTTACTAACAAATGCAACCCCAAGAACATCATTGGATGCTTCTTTTTCTTGAAGCTGTTTCTTGTACTCAAGAACTGCAGCTTCATACCGTGCGTAAGCGCTGCTACTAATGCGTGCAGTATATTCGCGCGAGCGAGGTCTCACTGCAGACTGATCATCGCCCGTAGCAGAAGTACGTCCTTCAGCACGTGCATCTGCTACAGGACGAGATGCTGCGCTCGACTGCCGAGTGCCGGCTGCTGTGCTTGCTGCATGTGATGGAGATGAGCGTTGTATCGATGCTGCATCTGGCAGTGCTACATCATCTCTTTTACGTGTAGAAGCATTGGGTGGTGCTTGTTGCCGTTCATAGGCACTTTGTTCATTGCGTGATGTGGTGGTGTGAATGTATGTAGCTATTGCAGCACCACCAACCACAGCACCCACACCTATAGTGAGAATAATTCCTTTTGCTGAAGAAAGCGCACCGCTCACAATCGACTGCAGCCATGTAGCGATGCTGTTTCCAGCAGTACCACTTGCTCCAGTCACACCAACACTCGTACCTGTTTGTGTCGTAGCAATTGCAGCAGCAGTAGTAGCAGCCCCCACTGTAACGATAGCCTGTGCAAGATTATCCTCTACTATGCGTAAAAATGCAATAGTACGTTCATCGTTGTCGTTGGGCAGGACTGAAAGCATATCCTGAATCGTCTGAAGCTCGGAGATTTCTTGAGCCAAAAGAGGTGAAAGTTGCATAGCACGTTCAATATCCTTTCGCTCTACCTCCGAGAGCGAACCGTTAAGATACAGTTCCAGAAGTTCTTCCTTGCTCATACGTGTATCCACTGGATATGATTGAAAATATAGCGCCTATGTGTCCTGCTCGCATAACTACGCTGCGACGCATACAAGTGCCGAGTTGCTTAAGTGTCAGATCGCTGGCTGAATGTCGCTCAAATACGGTTTCAGTGATTCATACAGCATTTTCTTTGCCCGAAATACTCGAACCTTCGCCAGAGAAAGAGAAATTTTCAGCATTTCAGCAATTTCTTCATACTGAAAGCCATCAAAGTGTTTAAGCTCTAGCGGCTCTCGAAATTCTTCGGGAAGGCTTGCGATTGCCTTTTTGAGAGCATCCTCGAGTACAACGTCACGACCTGTAGAATCGCTTGCATCACTCTGTGTGGATGCCATATCAATATCAACGGTTAAGCGCTGTCTATGCTTAGCATTGAGAATTTGATTTCGTGTAATAGTAAAGAGCCATGCGACAAAGCTTCCGCCAGAAAATGATCCACGCCTTTCAAATACCAGTGTCATCACAGTTTGAAAAATATCTTCTGCTGCTTCTCGTGTTTTCATTGCTCGCAAGCAATATGCAAAAACACGTCTATCATACCGTCGATACAAAACCCGAAAGGCTTGCTCATGCGCTTTCTCTCGAACAAGTGCAAAGAGCTCTTCATCTGTCATCTCATGAAGGTCTTCTCTTGCAGTAGTAACCATATATTTAATGATAAATGCCCAAGCTAAAAAACGAGCTAAGAAACGACGCTTGCTTTGCTGTATAGCTGTATCGTATTGATAGATAATAACACCACAAACAATAAAAAGTTACACACAACTGTAGTATTTTCTAGCCTCGCATTCCGATAGCTACTTTCCAAGTTCTATCACACCATTATTCATGATAGTTCCAGCGTTTGTCAGTGTCCCCCAAATCTGGATGCCACTGTCGTGTGCATTGTTCACCCATGTTGCACCGCTACGTATCGTCATCGTACCTCGAATTACACAAGGCTTCCATGTTATCTTGACACCAGAACCACTCACTATTAGATTACCCAATGGCTCATTATGAGGAAGAGGATGTATAACTTGCGCTCCTTCTCCATATAATTCTATTGTTGAGCGTTCATGTAAGACATATGCATCAAATCCTCGTACTGTACCCGTTGAGGCATCAGCAAGCCCTTGTTGTCCGCCAATGCGTAACGTTGCCAAAGAATCAAGCAGCAACACACTTGTCTGTGCCGTTGTTATACCGCTGAACGTGTACTCTTGTGCATCCCAAATGCCACTGAAAAGAGCAAACCGTCGCCAGATATTTAGGGAACGCTCAGCATGGAGCACGGATGATAGGGGCTTACTCATATGCAATTCCGCTACACTCTGAGGAATACCAGTCCCTAGTACCTGTTCTTTTATGCCGATATACTCATACACTGCATTTGCTACAAATCGTCGTTCTTGTGTTGTGATAATATTGCCCTGAGCAGCAGGAAGTGCCGTAATACCCAACACAGAACCTATCTTCAGTGTTGAGCCCTCGCCCAGAACAAAGCGTCTTCCGCCGAGACGGCTTTCTTCCAAGCACACAAGAGTTCCTGTTGTTGTCGCACTATTTAACGCCCCTTGTACGCCGAGAAGCGTTGCACCTACAACAACCGATGTATCCAACGTGATATTATGGTTTCCCACACCTGCAACTCCACCCCCAATAATCACTGAGTCAGTTAGGCGCGAAGGGAATACCCCTGCTGGAACAGCAGCACCTGTGTGCGAAACAAATGACCACGAAGTAGCATCACGCCATAACCCGCTTGCCCGACTGTAGAAAACACGGTTCTGTGCTTCGATATAAGACCAATCCCCACTCCATTCTATCGCCGGAAGAGCATATGCTGTATCGGCATAGAACCATGTACCACCATTTACATGCTCGCTCGGACGGTAGCGAGCAAGGCGCAGAATTGCTCGGCTACCAGCAATATCGTCGAAACTGTTCAACAGTACAGGAACAATGCGCGCCACACCACTGACTCCTTCACTCTGGCATTGCCACACACGTCGCACATAGCTCGTCATCTGTGCTGGTATCTGCAGATGAGCACCCAGCTGCGCAGAGCTGGAACCAGTGTACACCTTTACACCATACTGTCCTGAAGCATTGCTCACGCTAAGCACTAATGGCGTATACGTAGCAGAAGGCTTCACGCTGCTCCCCGCAGAACCTACAGGGAAGATGTATTCTCCACTTCCAGCAAGTGCACGCCAGATGTAGCCTCCCATTGTGTGGGTAAGAAAATAGCGTGTATCGCTCGCATCAACAATAGCATTAGGAGCAGTATTTATCAGCGTAACGTCGCCATTTGACCCTAGCTCAAAGATTTGCGACGCAGAATTCCCGCCCTCTTGGAAGTCTATCGTTCCACGCACAATAATAGGAAGCAACGCTTGTACAACACCGTTGCCTATACCCTGACGGTTCATTACAAGATGATACGCAACAATCCTGCCAACACCCGAAAGTAGCTGCTGCAGGGCATTATTTCCCTGAAGTGTCAGTATAGATTGAATGGGAGCTAACGTACGAGTTTGTGTTCCATTGAATGTTCCATGACACACAAAATCTCCGCCTATGCGCAAATTTTGCAGTGCATTGAATGGGTGAAGTGTTGCCGACGGATTACCAATAACCCACCTATTCCACACAAGCGATGACGGTGTATCCCACGCGAAGCGTTGATTAGCAAGGCTGTAGTCGTCCGATACTTGCATCGTTCCCCCTGAAATCTGGACTGATGCACCAAGTCCAATAAATACTTCTGCTGGGCGAGTCATAGACGTTGAAGCGTTAGCATTGCGCACGATAATTGTACCACCCGACATTATCATTTCTGATGCTGAATGTACTATCTCGAACATACCACGCGATGCTATCGACGGGCTCCCGGCCTTGCAAAGAATAAGTGTTCCGCCACTCTGCCTGTACGCAATAATGTTCCCTACATTGTTACGTGAAAAGCGCCCTGCAACTTCCACAATACCACGCTCGAGCACAAAGCTACTCCTATCAACGCTCCCTGTATAGAGCAGAGAATTGCCTACTGCCACGCCAATTTGGGAAGGTATAGAGCTGCTAGTATTGAACAGAAGCTCTCCACCATCCAAAATGAGCGAGGCACCAAGACCATTTTGACCAAATATCATCGTTGCTGTACCAACGATATGCAATGCACCGGGCGTCTCAATGCGCTGCTCGGAAGATTGCGGAATACCGTCGTCAAACGTTAGCGTTCCTGCACTCTGTCGCCACGTCCCTCCAGCAGCACCGTACACAGAGGTAAAAAAGTCGAACGTCTGCGCCGAGCTTATGTTATTGGGGATGCCGACACCAATTGAAATTGCACATTCTACAACAGCAGCCCGGCTTGCCTTGTTGAGCAACACTTGATGAAGGCGGGTAAGCACCGGATTTCCTGTAATTTTTTGCAATCCGAGACCAACAAAGGCAGTTACTGTACGAAATGACGGGCTATTTGGTACAGGACGCATCGTCCAAACGCCGTTATTGACTACATCACCATGCAGAATCAGAGTGTTCGGAAGCCCAGAACCTACTGGACGAACGGTGAATACACCTGCATTCTCGATGCGCAGCAGACCTGTAATAGTAAGCTGGCGTGCGGCAATGTTATCATACTGTACAGTCCCTTGAACAATACGCAGACTTGCTACAGCAGCTGAGATATCAAGGGTTATTGTATGTCCGCTACCAACAATAACTGTGTCCGTTGCACCGGGTAGCACGCTAGCAGAAGCACCAGTATGTGAGGTCAGTGACCACGAAGATAAAGCACTCCACGCACCTGTAGCACGGCTGTAAAACGTCGCTTGAGCAATAAGAGGGCTTCCAGAAGTGAGCAGAGCACCAAGCAGTAGTAGAAGGTATCGAAGCATCACACGTGTTCGAGATTGATTGTGCGTCGTAATGCAGCAGGGAGCATACGGCATGAGCCTTGCACGTGAGGATAGCCCGTACATGTACGGGTACGGCAGGCACAAGTAGTCTGCACGCCACCTATGTTTTCCACTTCCGTAGCATATCAATCAGCAGGCGCACACCAACTCCCGATGCTCCTTTGGGAGTATATGGCATGTCAGATGAGAGTATTGCAGTACCTGCAATATCGAGATGCACCCAGGGCATATCCCCTACAAAGCGCTTGAGGAATAGCGCACCTGTAATTGCACCTGCACTACGTCCTCCTGAGTTTTTCACATCAGCAATATCACTCTTGATAAGCTCTTCGTACTCTTCGTGCAATGGCAGCTCGCACACATACTCGTGAGTATATTCACCAGCCAGTTTTAGGCGGCTTTTCAGTGTAGCATCTGTTCCCATCATTCCTGTAGCCACAGAGCCAAGCGCAATCACACATGCTCCTGTAAGCGTTGCAAGGTCGATACAGGCTTGAGGCTTGTATTGCTGCGCATATATAAGTGCATCAGCAAGAATAAGGCGACCTTCAGCGTCTGTGTTATCCACTTCTACGCTGACACCATTGCTGTACACAATCACGTCTCCCGGCACTAGGGCACTCCCGCTTGGCATGTTTTCTGTTGCTGGAATGAGCCCAATAAGGTTTAGCGGGAGACCAAGTTGAGCAGCTGTACGCAATGTGGCAATAACCGTTGCAGCACCATGCATATCCATTTTCATCTCTGCCATTCCTGTTGCAGGCTTAATCGAAATGCCACCGGTATCGAACGTCACACCCTTACCCACAAGAATGATAGGTTTATCGCCTTTCGAGCCACCGTTGTACTCCATGATGATAAAAACCGGCGGACGTTTACTTCCCTGATTTACTGCTAACAAACCGTGCATTTTCAAAGCCTCGATACGCTTTTTGTCCAACACAGTTACTTTGAATCCCCCTTCCTTGCCCTCCTTGTGTGCAGCTTCAGCGAGCTTTTCAGGATACATATCGTTATTTGGTATGTTGGCAAGCGTGCGTGCAAGGAGTGTCCCTTGCGCAACTACAAGAGCATACTCAGCACCTTTTTTCACGCTGGCAAGAGTTTTTTTTGCTTCACTGCAAAATGTTATGGCTTCTAGAGTATTCCCTGTGCGCTCTTTATCAGAAAAATACCGCGTCAGCTTATATGCTGCTAAGCATAGTCCTTCTGTAGCTGCTTCACCAATGCCCTCTGCATCAAGCGCCAAGCCACTTGGAACGGCAACAGCAAGCGACTTCAGCTTCTTGCTTGTTGCTGCTTTTGCCACTGCTGCTGCTGCTCGCCGCATAATCTCTAGCGTTACCTTATCTGCTTCGCCTACACCGACAAGACACAAACGCACAGATTTTGCTTTGCCGTTTGTGTAGAGCATTGTTACACTATCGCGCTTCCCTGTGAAATCTCCTGATTCAAACACTTCTTGTGTCTCGGGAAGCATAAAAGTAATGCGCTTCTGTGCTTCCTTGAAGTGCTTTTCATCGCTTGGAACAAATACAACAAGAGCATCAGCCTTAACATTCACAAGCGGCAAAGAGGAAAATGCAAGCTTCATACAAACTATAAAAGAATACGACACAAACAGAACATTTTCTTTGTAGCATCATCGTAGCATAACGCTTTCGGAAGAATGCTCCTCCTGCTACACAAACGGCATACGGACTATTTCAACAGGAATATACTGACTGCGTACGGACAGTTCGATAACTGTTCCAATCTGAGCATAATCAATCTGCACATACCCCATACCGATACCAATATTCAAGCTCGGTGAGATACTACCACTTGTTACTATACCAACATTTTGGCCGTCTTTATGAAGCGTGTAGCCTTTACGTGGGATTACTTTCTCTTGACGCAGCTTAAAGCCAACAAGCTTGCGTTGCAGACCACGCTTCTGCGCTTCTACTAATGCAGATTTACCCATAAACTCATCCTTCGAAAGCTTTGTTATCCAACCAAGTCCTGCCTCCAGAGGATTTGTTGTCCGGTCAATGTCATTCCCGTAGAGGCAGTACCCTTTCTCCAAACGCAAGGTATCCCGTGCACCTAAGCCACACGGCTCAATACCGAACTCTGCACCTGCATCCAGAATAGCATCCCATACCGTTCGTACAGTCGGTTCACCACCGCGTATGTAGAGCTCAAATCCCAGCTCACCTGTATAGCCTGTACGGGACACAAGCAGTGGGACATCAGCGAGCACAGTATCGATGCATGTGTAATAGGCAACGTTCTCTAATTTCGCCTGTGTAAGTTTTTGCAGCGTGTCTAGCGAGCGCGGACCTTGAACGGCAAGCAGACTTACTTCATTGCTCACATCACGAATGCTAACATCGTAGTTCATTCCATAGTGTTCACGTATTTCCTTCATCCATGCAATATCCTGAGCAATATTTGCAGCATTGATCACAAGCAAATAATACTCACCACGATGATACACAATAATGTCGTCTACAATCCCACCATCAGCATAACACATAGCAGAATACTGCGCCTTACCCGCTACAAGGCGCTTGACATCGTTCGTTGTAAGCTTCTGCACAAAGTCTTCTGCACGATTTCCGGAGATTTCCACCTCGCCCATATGCGAAACATCAAATATTCCCACGCTACGGCGGACAGCATGGTGCTCGTGCAAAATTCCCCTTGTGTATTGTACCGGCATTGCAAACCCTGCAAAGGCAACCATCTTTGCACCAAGTGCTAGATGAGCCTTATACAGCGCTGTCTGGCGTAGCGGAGTGTCGTGCATAATACAACGCAAGCTAGCTATAGAGTGAACATAAAGAAAGCCGCTCATCCCAAAGATTTCGCGGCTTCTTGAGTGCAGAGCGGAAGGTGAGAGACTCGAACTCTCATGAGCTTGCGCTCGGCAGTTTTCAAGACTGCTGCAATACCATTATGCGAACCTTCCGTCAGGTCTTGGATATGCTTCCTGAGTAAGTGGCAAATATACAGCTTTTCTATGTCTTCTCAAACCTCTCTCTCGATTTTCGTGTGTTTCCCACGTTTTATGCTTATACCAGCTGCTGTAACCTCTTAGGACCGTTGTCGCTATGTTACTCTTTCCCAAGCTCTGTCATCATATCACATGACACGCGTATGGAAGGGTTATGTCTCTACTGTGCCATTGCGACAAGTGACGTTGCAATGCGACGTTCTATGGCTTCTTGAATTTTTTGTGGCACAGCTGTTAAAAAATCGTATCCTGTTTGCTGCTCAATTTCATCCACTGTTGTTTGATATTGCCGCCATTGCTCCTTCTTGATACCCTCAACATTTGGCATAATCGCTGCGATGACGGTCGTGTTTTCATTGACATCGCGTACTCCTTGCCCACTCTCCAGTACGACAATGATTTTGAAGCAATGGCTCGGCACGGCAATATTGTTCTGCTTCCCAATTGTTTGGTAGTTTTTCGGGAAAATTCCTCCACAGATAATGTATAGCTCTTTCTTTTTCCGCACTGCAAGAAACTGGCAAAATTCTTCTAAACGCAACCAAGGTCCTGCATTAAGGTCATGGCGCTGAGGCAGGAGGTTTGTTGTATAGAATGTTGCATCGTTATCTTCGCGTGTGGCAGTGCGCTCTTCTGAGCGTACCATATGCCCACGGTCGAATCCTGAATTACTATAGTCTTGATGACGCACTTTGTAGAACTGCGGCGGCAGGTCAGGGTCTGGCATAAATTGCCCTTGCTTGCGTTCAACTGTCCCAAAGTAGCTCGCATTCAAGTGATAGCTTACCCAATTTGGGACATTCTTTGTTCCATTGTACGACAGCGCATACTGCTTACGTTTGAGAAGGTACGATGGCTCACCATCTCCTCCCGTTGGAATGCCCATTTCTAAGTGAATCGTCCCCGTTTGGTTAGGCGTCGCAGTACTCGCCGTTGAGGGTGGCTGCTGCTTGGTACTTGGTGTTGTGTCAGATTTCTTATAGCACGTTGTAACAATCTGTACCCCAAGCCCAACAACAACAACAAGGATTGCAAGATTGCGTGGAAGGGTTTGTTTTGCACGAGCCATACCGCTACCTCCAAAGAAGATGTCTAATAGGAACAGTGATGCAGCATACACGAGAGCGCCTTTAGCCTACGTACAGCACAAGCTATGTGTGCAGCTAGCGTAATGTGTAACTCTATAGCTACGTGCAAAGATAACAAAGCAGGGTGAATACTACATGTTTTTGTGCAATATGCAGCGTTTTTTGTATGTTTGTACAGCTTATAGGTTGTGCATTGCACATCTGCTGCATGGATAGCGATAATGCACTATTTGTCTCACAACGTTTTCTTGGGAGAAGATTCATGGCAATTCGCGTAGCAATTAACGGCTTTGGGCGCATCGGTCGCAATTTTCTGCGTGCTGCTATTATGGCACATCCGGGCAAGATAGAATTTGTGGGTATCAATGACATTACAGACGTCGGGACACTTGCCCATCTGCTCAAATATGATTCCGTACATGGGCGCTTTCACGGCTCGGTAAGCGTTGATGGCTCAAATCTCGTTGTACAGGGGCAATCTATCCCGATTTCCGCTTCAAAAACTATTGAGGGCTTACCGTGGAACAATGTAGATATTGTTGTAGAATCCACAGGCATCTACACGAAAAAGGATGAGTGCTTGAAGCACATTGCCAACGGTGCAAAGAAAGTCATTCTGAGTGCACCAGCAAAGGACAAAGTAGATGCTACAATTGTTTTGGGAGTAAACGACCACACGCTTACTGGCAAAGAGCAAGTCATTTCTAATGCCTCGTGCACAACAAACTGTCTTGCCCCAATGGTCAAGGTTCTCCACGAGGAATTTGGTGTGGAAAGCGGAATGATGACTACCGTACACGCTTACACAAACGACCAACGCATTCTCGACTTACCCCACAGCGACCTACGCCGTGCTCGCTCTGCAGCTATTAATATCATTCCCACCTCGACTGGTGCGGCAAAAGCAGTTGGGGAAGTGCTTCCAGAGCTTCAAGGGAAGCTCGATGGTTTTGCGCTACGCGTTCCCGTACCTGACGGCTCAGTTACTGACTTCACAGCAATTGTTAGAAACACTGCAAGTAAGAATGATGTCAACGCTGCTCTCAAAGCCGCAGCAGAAGGTACATTGAGAGGAATAATGGAATACTCCGAAGATCCACTCGTTTCTACAGATATCATTGGTAATCCTCATTCCTGCATCGTTGACGCTCGCTCTACTATGGTGATTGGCAACACAGTCAAAGTTGTTGGCTGGTACGACAACGAGTGGGGATACTCAAACCGCTTAGTGGACTTAGTGCTTAAGGTTGGCTCATAATATTCGTCATATATCTTGTGCTAGAAAGCCTCGCCATATCGCAAAGCGAGGCTTTTGTTATTAAACCGACACTATGTTTCCTTAGAAGCCTTAGAATTACGCTTTGCTCGACATGCATCGCTACAGTAGCGTACATACTCCCAATTCTTTGCCCATTTCTTGCGCCATGTAAACGGTCGTCCACAAACAGCACAAATCTTTGTGGGGAAGTCAGATTTTTTTTGCATTTTCATGGTACTGCACCCGAATGCTACACATCCTTTCTTCACACTTCAGCTTCACAAGGCGCTACCGTGTTGCTTCGTTTTACAACAGCAGTGCTACTCATGACAGTTACTGGCATGGCTACGATGTTATCGTCCTGCCTTAATCCATTTGCTCCACGCCTTGCACTGAGCAGCGATGGAACACTTCTTGGCGACCAGCGCACTATCGAAGGGGTATTCCAAAACTTTCGCTACGCCTATATTTTCAAGGATACACTCACCTACGGACAATTGCTTGACCCAAACTTTGTATTCATCTATCGGAATTACGAACGTAATGTTGATGCATCATGGGGGCGCGATGAAGAAATGTTCTCAACAAACGGCTTGTTTCGTACTGCGCAAGCACTGGACCTAGTCTGGAACGAAATCATCTTTGCAAGTGGCGACTCTCTATCCACCAATATCCAGCGTGGCTTTAATCTCACCGTTACATTCAACGTAAACGACATTATCCGCCTCGATGGTCGTGTTAATCTTGGTCTTGTTCGTGAGAAGCCAAGCGATGTTTGGCGCATCCGCCGATGGCGCGATGAATCGAACTTTTAGAAAGAGCGTAACCGATAGACAATACTATAAATCTTTATAGCTTGATGAATGCCTGAACGTTGCACTGCGGCGCAAGCAATGGCAAAATTGCTTGTTGGGGCTCTCCCCCTGTTACAATCACTTCACCACGCTCATTGATCACCACATTCACTTCCGTCCGCAATCCAATCTCTCCTGGAATATATATGCCGGGCTCGATAGAAAACGACGTCATCGGAACAATACGTCGTGTATCATGTGTCTCGAAATTATCCATATTTGCCCCCCAACCATGTGTTTCTGTTGTAATACTATGCCCCGTGCGGTGAATAAAATATTGACCGAAGCCTGCCTTCTCAACTACAGCTCGACAAGCGTCATCTACATCACAACCGCGCACAGGCTTGTGCGGTAGGTTATCGCGTAGCAGCTGCAAAGCAGCATCACGTGCAGTAGCAATCACACTAAACAGCGTAGCAGGGCGCTCTGGCACGTGCTCCCCAAGATATGCCATCCATGTGATGTCAGCATAGACACCATGCGGTGTTCGAGGCTTCGCCCACATGTCCACGAGTACAACATCACCATGCCGAAGTTCAGCACTATGCTCAGCAGTAGGCTGATAGTGAGGATTGGCAGCATTCGCATTCACCGAAATATTCGGCAAGGAATAGCTCACAAGATTGTACTCATCAAAGTATTTTCCTATTTCCTGCTGCACTTGGTACTCCGTAAGAGGTTCACCTGCTAGCATATGCTCGCGTATGAAACTAAAACACCGCATCATTGCTGTGCGTAGCAGCTTTGCCGTAACAACATTCTCTTCAAATTGCTCTTTTGACCATACTGCCGAATACTGCTGTATAATTTCTGCTGAGGATTCTACAACATATCCCTGCTCACGCAGCCATTCTACTGTTCCAGCATCCACCCACGAAACAACAGGAATAGCATTACGCGGCGAATATTCTAACGCAATACGGCGGTGTTTTCCCAGCGTTTCCCGTAGTGCTTGTTCCCAATCACTACGTGTGGTATAGCGCATTTCGCGTGCCGGAACACCTGCTAGCGTATGTGCCTCGATGCTATGAACGATTTTCACTGCCTCGCCCTCTGCTGGTACAATAACTGCCCAGCGCCGCGAACAGTGCGTTTCTGGCGGCAGCTCTAGTGTTTGCCATGCAACGGGATTACTATGGCGAAAATCATACAGCAGCCATGCGTCTATCTCCTGCTCAGAAAGAACTGCTTGTATACGGCGAATATCCATCATACCTGTGGTAGAAAATAACGTTGAGAACCTAGAAATGCTCTATCGACAGTAGTGTATAAATATCTCTCCTGCCTCTTTAATACCGTGCAAAAAAGCATCATACAAATCCTGACATGCAGAAGCATCACCTATCACAATCTTTGCCCGTGCACGGTGCAATAGAGCTTGCAGAGCGTGGGGTTGAAAGCGGAGTGTTGTACTAAAATCGTCAATCGCCCCTTCATAGTCTCCTAGCTGTGCACGCACTTGCCCGCGAAAGAAGGAATATACAGCTTGTGCATGGCGCAGCGATACTGCTTCAGCATAATCATGGCGAGCGCCATAATAATCATGCAGACGCATCTTTGCCGCGCTACGCAGTATGAGTGCTTCATCGTCGGCTGGGTCAAGCACAAGAGCACTTGAACAGTCGTGCGCTGCTCCTTCATACTGCTGCAAAAAGAACTTTGCGTATGCTCGATACAAATACGCTAGTGCAGCATTTGAATCCTGTGTATTGATGCGTAGCACTTCACTACAATCATCAATCGCACCACGATAATCACCAATCTGGAGCTTTGCATATCCGCGATGCCGAAAGGCATCTACACTCGCCAGAGAGCGAGCAATTGCTGTGTCGAAATCTCGTATCGCACCACTAAAATCTCCTTTGTCTGTTTTTGCAAGACCACTCCTGATGTACTGTTCAGTTTGCGACAGTGCATGTTTATGTGGTGCATTGGCATGCTGAGCGTATGCCCGAATACCTATTCCAACATTAAGCACGAGGCATGCTAGTAGGCAGTACTGTGTCATATATAAGGGCTTTCTTAAAAAGAAGTTGTAAGGCAACCGACACTGAGCGCTCGCGAATGCTCGCGCGGTCGCCAAGAAAGTTGTATCGTTGTGCTTCTATTGTATGAGTATCGGCAATGCCTATCCACACTGTGCCTACCGGCTTCTCAGGTGTGCCACCTTCGGGACCTGCAATACCTGTAATACCAATACCGATAGTTGCTTGGCAGCGTTCGCGTACTCCCGACGCTAGCTCGCGTGCAGTTTCTTCGCTCACGGCACCATATAGCCGAAGTGTTTCAGGACGCACTCCTACCAAACGAACTTTCATATCATTGCTATAGCACAACACACCTCCGAGAAAGTACGCTGAAGCTCCTGATGCTGCTGTTAGTGTTGCACCCAGTAATCCACCCGTGCAACTTTCTGCAACAGCAACCGTTATACTACGCTCTGATAGCATGCGCCCAACTATTGCATGATAAGCATCGGATTCTGTTCCATAGATGAATCTACCAGCACGAGCACGTACCCGACTTTCAATGCGCTCCAACAAAGCATCGACTTCAGCCTGTGGAGCAGTAACGGTGATACGCAACTTCACTCCTGAAGCGGATGGCAAGAATGCAAGCTCCTGCCCTTCTACCACTACAGCAACATCACCGATAAGGTCTGCGAGATTCGACTCTGCTATACCTGTTGTGAGAAGCGTCCGCGTTCGTACCACAACATCCTCGGGATACAATCTACGGAGTCGTGGAATTACGTGGTTTTCCATAAGATGCTTCATTTCTTGCGGTACGCCAGGCATAGCAACAATGACTTTATCACGTTCTGCTGGATTGTGGCGCGTTTTAGCTTTGAGAGTAAACCACATACCGGGAGCAGTACCATTATCATTGCGCAGAGCTTCGCAGGTGCTTGGTAATAATGCTTGCGCAGCGTTGCGTTGAGTAAGCTCTCTTCCCAAGCGACGAAACATTTCCTGCAAGTGCTGGAGCGTCGCCTGGTGCGTTGCTAGCGTATCATCAAGCATACACACAAGAGCCTCTTTTGTTCGGTCATCGTGTGTCGGACCTAAACCGCCGCTCATAAGGAGTACATCAGCTATTGAAAGCAAGCGGCGTGCCTCCTCGATAATATGCTCAAGACTATCCCCAACTACTACATGAGCAACAACTCGCCAGCCCTCGTGAGTACAGGCTGCCGCTATCCACGCAGCGTTTGTGTTAACAATCTGCCCAATGCATAACTCATCACCTATTGTCAGCACCGCTACCTTCATACAAGCATATCCTCTTGGCTAGATTGCTGCTAGAATTCCAGTACTTCAGAAGTTCTACTTTTCCGCAAGACGGCACTTCGTCGCTGTCCATAAATATTCACGTTCACTAGATTCGTTTGGTCGTCGTACAAGTCCATCAGTATAGTATTCGACACGATAAGCCTCTTAGGCGGCGAGACATTCGGCACTTCAATGTAGCACCACACCGCATCACCTTCTAGCTCTTGCCCTATGAATACCCAGCGAGAAAGCGCTTTACCGTCTGCTTCGGCAGAAAAATGTTTACGTAAGTATTCTTCAAGTTTTGCATTCGTCTGCGAAGGGATTTCCTTCGCCGAACCAATATACAGCTGAATGCCGGTTGTTTTGCGGATAATTTCCTCAAGGTCGTCGGCAAATATTTTGCACGATATCTCCAGCGAGCGCGGTGCTGGATTGAAATCTATGACCATAATGCTTGCATGAATGGGATGCTGCAGTACGTACCCCCGCATGCTTTGCAACAGGAAAGCACAGCCTGCTAGTAGTAGGACATAGTACATTCGTCGCTTGCATTGTCGAAGAGTCATAGAATGCCAACCCTGCCGTAGTTATGGTATATCCGCTGCAACGTACATCATAACAGCAATTGCAGCTGCACACTTATTTAGATCAAGCGGGTCAACTTTATCAGGTGTGTCGGCATACGTATGATGAAACCAGAAATATTTTGAGCCGTCAACTTCAAGATTCATCTGAGGAACACCATAAGGAATTAAGGGCGAAATATCTGCTCCTCCACCACCAATAAACATCTCGTGTGCTTGTATAGGATACAAAAGTGTGGCAGCGGCCTTATATACCTTAAACAGCTCTGGAGCACCAGTAAACCCAAATCCTCGTGGTGCAGAGATACCACCATCAGACTCAAGTGCTAGAATATGCCTTTGATGTCCGTAGCGCTCGGCATAATGAATAGCCCCACGAAGACCGTTTTCTTCGTTCGTCCACAGTACAAGCCGTACGGTGCGGCGCGGACGAAGATTGAGTTCTTGAAGAATTTGCAGAGCCTTCCACGTTGCAAAACATCCACCCGCATCGTCAAGCGCCCCTGTACCAACATCCCACGAATCAATATGCCCACCCATAACGACGATTTCCTCAGGCTTTTCGCGTCCACGCAGCTCAGCAATAATGTTACGCGACACTGCATCAGGTAGTGTTTGTGCATTCATGCGCAGGCGTAGGACTACCTTTTCTCCACGCTCTACCATCCGAGCAATCATATCAGCGTCTTCCGTTGCAATTGCCGCATGAGGAATCTTTGGAACACTATCATTGTACCGCATTGCACCTGTGTGCGGTGTGTAAAGAGAAAACGAGGCTACAGAACGCACTAAACTTGCTACAGCACCCACTTCAGCAGCACGTATTGCCCCTTCCGAGCGATAGCGCACGGTAACACCATAGCGTGTAAAGGGAACATTGAAGAGCACGATTTTCCCTCGTGCTTCGGCAGCACGCCCTTGCAGTTCTGCAAAGTCCTTTACCACCAATACTTCTGCTGCAATACCTTCTGGGGGTGTTGCAACACTTCCTCCCAGCCCCAACATTGCTATCGAGCAAACGCGCGGACTGAGCATAGTACAGGATTCTTCCCCACGCAGCCAAACAGGAACAGCAACACTATCGCCACGCACATTTTCCAGACCGCAAGCTTTCATTGTAGCAAGCACCCAGTCTATAGCTTTTTCTAGGTTCTCAGACCCCGAAAGGCGTGGTCCAAATGTATCACACATATACTGCAATCGCTTATATGCTAGACTATCCTTAAGTGCGTGGCGTATGATACGCTGAGCAACCTCCCCGTACACTCTGTGCATATACATAGAGTCAAGCTGTTTGATAGTAGCATATGGAAGCGCTGCCGTCGAGGAAGTAGCACGTATGGGTTGTCTGTTAGGTAATGGAATTGGTTGCCCACCAGGTGTTGTGAGTGGTTGTGAATCTTGAACTTGTGCCTGTAATAACAGCACGCTGCCCAAAGCAAGCATTACTGCAATAACGTGAAATAGCACTATACACAAAGCAGACATTGAAAACGAACAGATTGTTTCGAGTTTACATTAGAGTAGAACAGGAAGATAGCTAAATCCCGTATGATAGTCAACTGCTTTGTTTCAGAATGACGCACAGTATCAAGAAATCTCATTCTAGAACACTACAGGTTTTGAGCTCTGCATGCAGAGAACGAAGGGAAATACTGTTATACCAATGCTTTCGGGCGTGCACCGAATCTTGGCATAATCTTTGGCTCAGCAATAGGTGCAATGCATGCAGCTATAAACAATCAGCTATAGACAATATTGCTACTATCCATTAGTATTGTTTAGCAAGCTATTCTCGTTTCGTCTCCCTTGATATGCACACCGCTCTTTGTTGTTCTTCACTCCTTGCTCATACATGTTCCAGCTCGTATACGTTCCAGAACGGTGTTGCACTACACAAGGAATTCGCGGTTGTTGGAGATAGTGCGTTAATACCCCTCGTTAGAACTTTTTCCTCTGCCGCGAATGCTTTTCCTGTGTCCGGTCTATGTATGTCTCGCTCGTTTCGTAATTCACCCTGCATCAACAAACCCTCCCTACATAGACCGGACTACATTTTTATATAGCTGCTGCACAACTACAGCAATCACCTCTCCATTACACCTGCACACTCCAGACAAATTCTCACGTCAATTGCAACAAAAATGCTATCTTGCTTTCTTGGTCTCATACCTTCTCACGATATTGAGGGCACGATGGCTGCTTCATACGATGCTCCGAGTGAATTCCATCTTCGTAAGCGCTTCCAAGCTATTTTCAACAACACATTTCAGTTTATTTTTGTTGTGCACGTTGATGGCACAGTACTCGAAATCAATCAAGCTGCTATCAACTTCACTGGTATTTCCGCACATGAAGCGCGCGAACGATTTCTATGGGATCTGAACTGCTGGCTCAACGAAGCTGCTCGCTCCAAGCTTCAAGCAAGCCTATACCGCGCTTCTGGAGGTGAGTTTATCCGCTACACAACAGAGCTAGTCAGTGCCGAGGACATTCGCGCTGTTATCGACCTCTCTATTAAACCCATTTTCAATTCCGACGGCAATATCGACTTTTTTATCGTTGAAGGTCGGGACATTACCTCCCTAAAACGCATGGAATTTGAGCGCGACCGAGAACGCCAGCATGCCGAAGCCCTTCATCGCATCAATGAAATGAAAAATGAGTTTGTGTCTCAAGTATCGCATGAGCTTCGCACACCGCTTGCCTCTATTATCGGCTTTGCTCAAACCCTTCTACGCTCGCCACACCTCGCTCCTGACAAAGTACAACAGTTCCTTACAATTATTCTTGACGATGGGCGCCGCCTAGAACGCCTCGTTGAAGACCTTCTAGATATTGCTCGCATTGAAAGCGGCACTATGCATCTTGTCAGACAACCAAGCGATATTCGCACTATTCTTGAGTATGCTATCTCCATTATTGCTCCCGAAGCGGAATATAAACGTATCACTATCACGCAAGCGTACCTCGATACTCATCTTCCTCTCCTCTCGCTCGACCCAGACCGTATAACGCAAGTCTTTGTAAATCTCCTTGCAAACGCAGTTAAATTCACCCCTCCTAATGGCTCTATTACTGTGAGTGCAACAAGGACTTCGGAATACGTACAAGTTGCTGTACAGGATACAGGAATTGGCATTGCTGAACACGACCTACCACGCCTTTTTGAGAAATTCTTTCGCGTCAAGCAGAAAGATAGTAATGGTCAAGATATACGTGGAACAGGACTTGGCTTATCGATTGCAAAGCAAATTGTTGAGCTTCATGGGGGAACAATTCGTGTTCAAAGCATTGTAGGACAAGGCTCAACGTTTAGCGTTATCATACCGCTTTCTTCTCATCACGACGAGTAACATTCTCGTTGCATACAAATCACAAACGTAGTAACTTCGTGCCGCAAGTACATGTGTTATGTTGTGTATACTTTACCCTATTAATCGACTTGTATGCACACAATATATGTCGTCGAGGACGAAGCACATCTGCAACTCTTATTAGAACATAATCTCAGCTCGTTAGGGTACACTGTGCGTATTTTCGCGCGAGGTGAAGACTGCCTCGAAGAACTATCCTCTCATGCCTGTACTCCTTCTCTGGTTCTTCTCGACATCATGCTGCCCGGTATGAATGGGGTAGAAGTACTCAAAGCTATTAAAGAGCGTATTCCCGAGCTCCCTGTGATTATTCTGTCTGGACAAGGCAGAATTGACACAGCTGTTGAAACCATCAAGCTTGGAGCATTTGACTACGTGCAGAAACCACTCGATCTCACGAAGCTAGAAATTACCGTAAGGAATGCAATTCATGTATACGCACTGACCAATGAAGTCAAGAAACTTTCTGAGGAATCAACTGAGCGCATCAAGTTTGCTAACATTATCGCTGTGAGCGATACGATGCAGAGCGTTTTTAAGCTTGTCAAAAAAGCACAAAACACTGATATAGCTGTTCTTATTCAAGGTGAGACAGGAACAGGAAAGGAGCTTATTGCTCGAGCACTACATGAAGGTACAAAACGTGCTGGAGCACCCTTTGTTGCTTTAAACTGTGCCTCCATTCCGAAAGACCTTCTAGAAAGCGAAATTTTCGGACATGAGAAAGGAGCATTTACTGGCGCAATTCAACGGAAAATAGGAAAGTTTGAGCAGGCACATGGCGGAACACTCTTCCTCGATGAAATTGGTGAGCTGGATTTAAGCCTCCAAGCGAAACTTCTCCGCGTTTTGCAGACAAAGCAAGTTGAGCGTGTTGGAAGCAACGGGGAACTTATCCACGTCGATGTCCGCATCGTCTCAGCTACGCACAGAAATCTACAAGAGGCAATCAAACAAGGTACATTTCGCGAAGACTTATACTATCGCCTTGCTTCGTTCCCGATTAAAATTCCCCCTCTTCGTGAACGCAAGGAAGACATTCCTGTACTAGCACAGTACTTTCTTGAGAAATTTGCTACCCGATATAACCAGCCTGCACGAACATTCAGCTCTAAAGCATTGCGTATTCTTACCCACTATCATTGGCCTGGGAACGTGCGTGAACTTGAAAATACCATAGAGCGCGCCGTTGTGCTTGCAGAAACACGCACTATTACAGAAGCAGAGCTTCAACTTCTTGCACCTTCGGACCCCGATATCCCTGAAATTCCATCTTCTCCTTCTGGCAAGGATATTCACTTTACAAGTGCTACAGGTGATATCCTTCCTATGGACAAAATTAAGGAGCAAGCAATTCGCATTGCCCTCGAGATTACAGGTGGAAATATCCAAGAAGCAGCACAGAAGTTAGATATTGGGCGCGCCACGCTTTATCGTATGCTCGAAAAATACAAGATAGAGCATTAGGATGCACTCACGGGGTTTGTCTCAACCTACAAGGGTATAGTAGTCAATTTTTTCGTGGGAATACAGACGAATAATACCAATACGCACAAGACGAATCAGTAAGCGAACAGCTCTGCGCTCAGAAATGTTGGCAATACTGGCAAACTCCTTCGCAGTTATCCTCTGCTTTGCCTCCAGATATTCAAACAAACGACGCTCATGCCTGCCTATACTGAGCGTTACTCCCTCCATACCGTTACTTGCCTCTAGCACCTTAATGACTTCTTTACTTGCCTGCAAAGCAGTTGATCCTTCACGTACAAATACAGGGCGCTCGTGCAGCTTGTCCAGAAATCGTCCATGTGCATCGACTACTAGCCGATGTGGCTTTTTATCACTCTCCTCAACCTGAAGAACGATGACATCTTTATGTTCTATAGTGATGACTTCAATGCGTGGATCAAGTGGCGGATCGATGTGATAGTAGCACACTGCTTCGAGCTGACCAATTTCTTCTTTTTCCGAGCGTACCCCGACAATTGCCTTATCGTCGTCTACACCTATCAGCAAATATCCTCCCTTGCTATTAGCAAATGCTATAAGTTCTTTTGCAATTTTCGCATCAGAGCTAAACTTTCGCTTAAACTCTACCGTTTCCGATTCCCCAGCAGCAATGATTTCTTTCAATTGGCGTCGTGTCATGGTTGTAAAATCGAAGAGAGCAAGAAGCAACGTGAAGAAGAGACATTACACATCACCAATATACAAAAAATAGCGCTGCTCCCAAGAAGGAAGCAGCGCTACTATTACTTACCCTCAAGAACCTTGCTAAGGCTTAGTTCTTGATAATTTGACGTGTTGCCGAGCTCACACCGTCGTTGATTTGGACAGTGTACTGTGCTGTCGGCAAGCCAGAAAGCTCGATTTCTTGGCTATATACTTGACCAGCATGGACATTGAGATCTACGCTGCGTACAACCTGACCAAGAACGTTGATGACCTTGATAGACACAACGCCTGTCTTCTGCGCTTTCGCCGTAACGGTAAAGCGATCAACAGTCGGGTTCGGTGCTACACTGAAGCCGATTGTCGCAGGATCAACAGCAACGCTGGTGATACTGTTGCGAATCGTTACGTTGAAGCGATCTGTTGCCAGGCGCTGCTGCTCACCAGTACGAGCTGTACCGTCGTTTGCAACAACGGTAATCTCGACAGTGCGGTCAGCAGGTGCACCCGGCTGCACAGCATAGTACAGGGTTGGGCGCGGGTCTGTATCGCCGCCAACAACCGTTCTATCAAGCGGACGAATTTGTACACTGACAAGCGACGGATCGGACGACGTAGCAGTATACGTCATCGGATCATAGTTGTCGTCATAGAATACAAAGCCGGGGCGGTTGTCAGGACGCCATTGTGGCGACTCAAGCTCGATGCGATCCTCGGTCGGTGTCATGCCCGTTGGACGCAGTAGCTGCTTATCCTGAATTGCGTTCATGATAACCGGAGGTACAGGAGTTGGGTCAAGCAGGGCAACAAACCCAGAATCAACGCCACCCATCCTGTTCACATCATAAATGGTTGCATTCTGTGCATCTGGAGGCAAGAGTTGCAGAATCGCAAGACGAATGCCCTGAATACCCGGATTGCGTGGCCACGACTGGTCGCTAAACCGTGCTGTAAAGTTGACAAGCTGTTCATTCACACCTTCAGGCAAGAAGAAGGTGGCTGGCTGACCCGGAGGCGTTACATTCACCGATTGTTCAGGCAAATCTCTTGGGCGAGTGCGTGGCGAGAGGTCACCTTGTAATCCATTGATCGCCACAGGTGTCGGCGTTGGGAATGGCGGCGTTGTTACAACACCTGCTGGGAGTGGTGCTGGCAACTGGAGAATTTCAGTGCCTACGTTCGGCAGTGGCACAAGCGCACTGCGATTGAGAGCAAATGTTACAGGGTTCAAGGCATTGTTGGCGTTAAAGTATCCAACAGTGTACCCTACTGCAATTGCATTTGCTGCCTGTGTTGCCGCGCGGCTCACACGCAAAGCACCAGATTCTAGACCTTCGTTACCGCCACTAATGAATGTGCGAGCACGTTCTCTGAGCACCAGGATATTCACACCGCCGCGAACAGCACCGTTTGCTGGAGCACCTGTACCTGACTCAGGTACAGAGAAACTTACAACCGGGACAGGCAAGAAGGTTGTCGTAGCAGTCGTGATGGGTGGAATTGGACGGAACAGGTTCACTGCACCAGAGGACAGCGGTGTGCTGATGCCCGGGAGTCCAGGATCTTGGAACGTCAGGACAACATCTCTGCCCATCGGATCAATGCTTGCTGGACCGTTCGGAACAAAGTTATTGAATGTAAACAAGCCATTGACTGCCACAGCGCTTGTACCCGTTGCTGTGTACGCTTGATTATTCACTTTCACATACGGGTCATTTGATGCAGTGAACTGGAACGGCGGCACAGTGCTGAACGGCAGACCTTGCTGCGGTGTTGCAAACCTAATGGTTGCCGTACCACCGTTATATGCATTCGGGCCGTTATCAACACGGTTACCAAACTGGTCAACGGCTTGAACATAGAACCATGTGCGCGGATCCGCAGCATTGCTCCGTCCAATAAACATTCTCGACGGCATACGATCGAGCTGATTATTGTTGTAGATATCAGGAATAAGTACAGGAGCAATGCCAATAGCTGGACCTGGAACAATGTGAATAGTAGCAGCTGTATTGCCAGGAGCACCAACACCAATCGGCGCATTCGGGTCAGAGTTCGTCGTTGCAACAACCAACGTCACATTGCTCGATGTCGCACCCCAAATTTGGAAATTCGGGAACTGCGCAATATGGAGAGCAATTTGTGGGTTATTGAATGGTGGATATCCCAAACCTGTTGGTGCAAGTGCAGGAGATACAGCTGCTGCACGGGCAGTGATGAGCTGAGTACCAGTTTGCAACGGTGCATTTTGGGCTGTAGCTGTACGCGGAATACCTGGTGTTGCAAGCTGCGGTGGACCTGAAACTTCAAGGCCAAGATTACCCAGACCCCACGTTACAACAGACGTTGCCTGTTGACCAACAAGCGGCGTACGCAATTGATCAACGGGTGGTGTACCACCGGCGATAGAGATTGTCGCCGTCGTTGGGAAAGAAGCATAGTTACCGAAGCGGTCTTTGACAATAACGGTGATAGAGCTATAGCCGGGAGCCACGTATGGAAAACTTACTGTTTGACCAACAACAACACCACTTACAGGTACACCTGTTAGGTTTGTAAGAATAGAACCATCATATCCTGAATTCGGATCCCCTGGTTGTGCAGCTACACGCCCAGGTGCCGCAAAAGGACCTTGTGCACCAGGATAGAGACGCGTTGCGCCGACGTTATTTGCATTCTGTGTAGCAAACGTTACGCTGAATGGGAAGCCACCTTGCAACGATACTTGAACAGGAACGTTATCGCAGAAGGTGATGTTGAGCGGAACATCACTGCCTACACTTGTATCAGCAATAAACGATACAGAGAACGTTACTGTCGTCGAAGCAATACCATCCAAGCGAACATTCGGCCATTCGAAGCGGCCACCAACGCCACCACTACCAGCGATAGCAACAATTCGTCCATCTGGATACCCTACCTCATTTGGTCGGTTATTCTGGAAGAGTTGCGGTACTGGTGTGTTCCAAGGACCAATCGCTCGCACTTCGCCACGAACAAGGTTGCCGCTAGCATCAAGGCGGTCAACCGTCGTACCAACTTGACCAACAACAAGCGCAGCACGCGCCGTAAAGTTCGTTGTTGCAATATTACCGAACTCATCAAGAAGATCGGCAATAATCGTTGCATTAGTTGCAAACCCCGCCTTGAATGGACCGATAATGTTTCCAAACTGCTCTGCTGTAGTTTGAGATATACCGCCTCCGTCCTGAATTGCTGCGAAAGGACGTGGGAAGCCTGTGATATCAAGCCCAGCAGCAGGGAAGTCCGAACCCGCACCAGCGCGCTCACCAAAGCGACCAAGGAAGCGCTGTCCACGAAGCGTGATACAACGCGGAGCAGGAACACTGATTGCCCAGATTTGGAAACCAGCACCTGGTGTTTGCGGGTTTGTAATATCTGGTTCACGCGATGGCGTATTACTTTGTGCAGCAAAGTTACCCGTATTCAGAACCGTTACACCACTAACGATTTGTGTCGGACCAGTAATCGTAAGCTGTTTTACAAAGTTGTACGAATCCAATCCGACAAGCTGCTGTGCAAAGAGCGCTTGGAATGGACGAATATCAGGACTATTCGGAGCAACAAATGGGATACCCCGTGCACGGAAGATATTGATCGATGCTGGAGGCAAACCTGCTTGTGTACCGTTCTCGTTATTGAGGTCGGTATCAACGTATTGCAAGCGGAGCTCCGAGCGAGCCATCGTTACCTCCATCGTGCCAGTGGTTTCAATTTGCCAGTAGCGGTCGGCACCACGCACACCTGGACGGGTCGTTACAGCACCATTCACACCATTGCCGCGTGTCTGCCAACGACGAATGCGGAACTGTGCTGGGTTTGCTGTTTGATAAATTTCAGCACCCAATCCACCTGGCTCCTCTTGTACTTGCTGAATACCAAGGCTTTGGTTCATTGCTTGAACATTGCGACCAGAGGTCAGACCAATGTACGCACGAACACTACGATGGTTGTTCAGCACTGTTGAAGGACGCGATGGATACGCTGGGGTCGGATCACCTGTACGGTACTGGGTTGTTACTAGAGCAAACGGCATACCCACTTGCTCACGTGTCCAGAAAGGACGACCACTAAGAGAGTCAACATATTGCGCGCGCTCAAATGCTTCAACGAGCATCGAGTTATTACCACCAAGCTCGATGTTACGACCGTTCAAGTCAATATCACCCCGTGCTGTTGCTATGGTACCATATACTTGCAGGCCAGAATCTTCAGGCTTAAGCGAGGTGACACCATCACTGAAGCCATTTTCCACATTCTCGCGGTTACCAACAAGGGTTAACACGTTAGACGTAGCACGCAAGAATGTTACATGCTGCAAGCCATTCCGAACATACGGCAAGTCGATATTCCACGCATTGTTTGCACGGAAAATATAATCTTGGAAAGAGGTCGATGCCGGAATAGCAGATGATGCTCCAGGGAAGACTTGATTATTACCAGACAGTGGCTTATAAGCAAGTGCTACTTGGTTTGTTATGCTGCTCCGCCCGTAGGTAATAGGACCACGGCTTTCGGCCTCACTGAACAGCTCTGGACCAGCGTTATAGCGGTTTGTAACACTAAATGGCGACAGAGTTTGCAAGCCGAGGATACCAAGCTGGCTCGAAAGTTCTGTCAAGCCATTGTTTTCATTGCTAATAGCACCATACCGTGGGTATGTCACCCCTGTAGGTGTTCCAAGAGGACTATAGAACGCTATACCAGCAGCGAGTGTACCACCTGTACCACCCGTAAAGACGATATTAGAGAGTGAGCCACCGACAAGTGTACCAGCAAGGTTATCAGGACCTGCAGGACCGCGCACAACAGCTGGGGTTGTTACACCTGGGTTTGCTGCTGCATTTCGCACACCCCACGAGCGCCATTGTGTAAAGCTTGGATAGCGTTCAGCACCCGTTGCTTCAGACAAGCACACTTGGGCATCTGGATGACCTACACCAACGCGCCTGTTTTCTACCGGATTTCCTGTTGTTGTCAGCACCGGCGCTGTCACATTCCGCTGATCCTGCGAAATAATAGCTGCTGATGACATTACAAAGGTATAGTTGAAGCGTACTGGTGCAGTTCCAGGAGCACCCAGAACAACCTCGATATTGCGATTTGGAATGTTGAGATTCCCGCGACGCAACTCAAGCACACCAAAGTTGTTGTAATCACCACGGCGGCCAAAGTCTTGCCACAATCCCCAAGGTGTTTGACCAGGAACACCTGTAGTTGCAGCATCCAAGCCAGAGGTAATATACGCAACATAGCTCAGACCATCGTAGCGCGGAGCGACAACCCGCTGCGTGGGGAAGCCTGTACGTACACGACCATCGAACGTACCTGTCAGCGTTACCGACGGACGTACACCAACACCTGTGGTGTAGTAGCGGTCAAGAATCTTGGTCGAAACAATCGCCTCATCTGGGCGCGTGTCAATATATGCTGATGCAAGAACGCCCGGAGTAATTTGGCGACCATATCCACCTTGATTGTAGATAGCACTTGCCTGATATAGCCCTGTCGTTGGGTTGAATGCATGGCGCGGCAAGTTACCGTTAGTCGAGTTTACATACTCCGGACCAATGATAATTGTCCCCGCTGTTGCACCAAACAGTGTCGATGTTTTATTCAAGAAGTTAAGATGCGTCATGTTCCACATGATTCCTGCTTCATCGAAACGACGATAGTCTGCTGTACGAATCGGCAGATTCAGCGACACATTCGATGCAACGTTAATAACAAGGTTGTGCGGACCAACAACTCCTTGTGGGAACTCAATTTGCGTCATCACATCCGCAAGCTCACCATCATACTGCAGCGTTGTTGTTGCAGTCGTATTGATAGCGTAGTCGAAAAGGCTGTTAGTAATCATGGGGAACCCAGCGATAATATTACCGCCGTTAACACCACTCGCATTCGGGGTTTCAGCAGCCGGTACATCAAAATAGCCCGTGATTGCATTAACAAGACCATTGACGCGGTCTGGTGTTTGGCGAATCACTTGACCTCTTCGAGCACCATCGAGCGTCTGAGAGAGGAATACAATGCTTCCATCACCTCCCGCTACAGTTGGACCGTACGTATAGCCACGCGCTGTCCATCCATGATTGTGCGTTAACGAGGTTCCATAAGGAGCGTAGCTTGGCTCAGCTGGCAGACCGTGCACAACAGCAGGCTTATTCCATGGACTCATATCAACTTGCTCACGGTTCAGCGAGCCCGACAGTACCATACCCACAGGATACGACTGCCCTTCGGGATACATATCTTGGTCATAGAAAATTGGGCGTGTCGATGCTGTTGTAAAACCTACAAAAATAACGGGGTCCGTATTTCCACCGTACACCGACCACATCGGCTGAGGAATCGCGCCAGACAGGGGATCTCTGTCTGCTTCGACACCACCATTACCAAGCGTTGCACGCAAAGTTGTACCAATATTATTCTCCTGACGTAGTCCTGTAAGACCCGTACCACGCAGATATACAAGCGGCGGGAAGAAGCCTGCGCGAGAAGCTACACTCGTACCCTCCGTAACTGCTAATTCTCCACCTATGGGCTGCTGCAAGTAATAAGGTAGAACACCATTCATTACCATATTATTCATAATCTGAACTTGAACCCCGTCTCCTGAAACCTGCTGCAAGCCAATACGCGCTTCACCTTGAATAATCAAAGCACGCGAGATGGTGACAGTGGTTGCAATCAAGAACTTGGTTCCTGAACCACGCAACACAAGGTGGCTATATGCAGCGGTAGTAGAAGGCTGGAAGAGAGCTGCTGTTCCAACACCTAACCCTGCCGGTGCAGTACCAAAAGCACCAAGAGTACCTGGGCGTGGGTCGCCTGGTATATCTGTCCTTGGAGCATTAAGGTTGTTATTATACGGGTCAAATATGCCATTTTCACCACAATTTAGGTTCTCACCACTTATCGGCAGTTGTATAATTGTACCCGCTGGGTTGTAGGACAAATACGGCGAGTCGCCCACGAGGGTTTGATCACCTGTCCGCGAGTAAATGACCGTACCGTTAAAGCGAACATCTGCAGCACTCAACGTTCCAACAACACCAACGAAATCCAGCGCACCACCTTCTTCCACGACAAAATACCGCATGCGCGAAGTAACAGCAAATGGACCCGATGGAGTTTGAGGAAACATATACTGATTCATCATTGGACCGGGAACATTGACAGGCGGAGTGCCCCACGTAGGCCAAATAACCGAGGTACCAGCATATGCATTGGCAAACTGTGGCAGCGCAACGGCTGTACGTCCAATATTCCCTGACACCATTTGGAGCACAGCATTATTCATAATCTGAATCGATCCAGAGGTCGGAGCACCTTCGTTTGCAAGCAATGCCTGCCCTTCGAAGCGCAGCGTACCGCGGCGCACCTGAATAATACCTGCCGTAAAGTTCCCTTGAATGCGCCCAACAGCCGTCGAGGGGTCATCCGTCGGACCGGTAAATTGGTCGACAGAAAAGTTTCTGTCTACGACGCGACCAAGGTCGAAAATTGCCGTCCAGAACGAGTTACGCCCCATGAGGCCACGGAAGTTGTTCAGACGCTCGCTTGCTGTACCAAGCTGCAGTCCTCCTGTACCAAGCGCTGCTGTTTGCGCTGTATTATCAAACCGCCCTGTTTGTGTCGCAAGCGTTGTAGACCACTCTTGCGGCTCTGTAATCACACGGCTTACGCCACGGAAGACAATTGTCGAGCCCGTACCAATAGTTGCAGCGGTAACTTGGATATTAGCATCGCGGTCGGTGCGGTCGAGGGCACTACCCGCATAGTACCGCAGCTTTCCATATACACGCAATTCCATGTTGCGTGGCGTAGGAACGTTGCCACCATTCGGCTCAAGCAGCGGGTTTGGCGCTGAGTATACATCTCTATTTCCGATACGGTTGAATGGATACCCACCAAGCGTACCACCCGGAAGCTGTGCAGCAAGGTTGCTCTGTCCAGGAGAGAAGAGGCTGAGTTCCCAGCTAATAGATCCAAGACTTGGACGCGTTAGGTTTCCAGGTGCATAACTATTACCATCACCATCGTAGGTATCTAGTACATTTCCTGCTGCATCTCGTCTAAAACCACCAATCACGCTTCCCCACGTTGTTGTAATAGAGGCAGCGGTATTGATGTGGAGGTTATTGACTTCAAGAAACGCCCATGCTTGAGAACCGTTCCATTGAATGACTTCCGTTGCAGCACGGGTAGCAATAATGGTATGGTTCGTCTCGATAAAGACATTACTTGCACCGTTAGGAACACCAACCTCGCGTGTGGCAGGAATCCACACACCCGAACGAAAGACCTGCCATGTGGACAAGTCCACCCATCGACCGCTCCGCACTGAGCGGAAGTCCCGGCTTTCGCCGCCAACCTCAGAGTCCGCAGTTCCCTGCGCACGCACGAGTGACGGCGCCACCAAAAGGAGTGCAGTCAACACAGCAAGTGTGGCACTTGCAGAGCGACGCACCTGTGCTAGTACAAATTTCATGTATGTACTACTCCCTTAAGTGTAAAACAAACTAGTGAATTAAAAACAGACGTGGTGTTAGAAAAGGCTGCGGCGTTGTGGGTAATACTGCAAACACAGACACCGCACACTGTGTATGCATAGCAATACCGTTTGGACTAGAAGTAGGACTCTACTTCTCGTGCATTTTTTATCCACTTGGCACTTGTACAAATCATGTGCCAGGAGCAACACCCTGACACTTTTCTTCTAAACATCTGACACTTTCTCGCAATTTCCCCCATTGTTCATTACACAAGTGTCAGGAAAACCTGACACTTTTTCTTGACAGTCTGACACTTCCCCCTCAATCTCAATCCCTATGTTTTCTGTTTTTTCTTCTTGGCAGCAGGAAACAGCACATTATTTAGAATGAGCCTATAGCCCGGCGAATTACGATGCAGGCTGAGGTCTGTTGCTGGATCACCGACGGCATGACGATAGTCTTCGGGGTCGTGTCCACCATACCACGTAAATGTTCCACGCCCAAAGTTCCCATGAATGTACTTTACTTCATCCGTACCCTCTTTTTCTGCAAGAATGACGACCGAAGGTTTGATGTATTCTTTGTGAAAAGCTGTTGTTTGCCCCAAGAACCCGCGCACCACATTCACATGACACTGCGTGAGCATTGTGGGCACAGGGTCGTACTTTGCAGAAAAGTCAAAGAGCGTAAAGTAGTCGCTCTGCGCGTCATTGGTGCGGTAGTTGGCATCACAATCAATCGTGGAGTATTCGTACTCGTACGGGTTCATCACAAGGCTAAAGTTCTGGAACGCAAACGTGCGTGAGAAATCGAGTTTGTGATTTGCCTGCGGGTCGGGCGGGTCGCCATCGAACATTACATCGCAAATGTCCACATTCTTTGCTGCTTGGGCAATATCGAATGTATCGGTTGCACCACACATGGCAAACATAAAGCCGCCGCTTCCAATCCACTGTCGAATCTTTTCCACAACTGCTTTCTTCAGCTCAGACACTTTCCGGAAGCCTAGCTTTTTTGCTGTGCTCTCCAGCAGAGCGACTTGCTGAATATACCATGGCGCAGTAGCAAAGCTTGCAAAGAACTTGCCATACTGCCCCGTAAAATCTTCATGGTGAACATGCAGCCAGTCAAACCTTTGCAATGAGTCTGCAAGCACCTCTTCATCCCAAAGCTTGGTATATGAAATTTCTGCATACTCCATGACAAGCGTTACAGCATCATCCCACGGCTTGTAGCCCGGAGGGACATAGACCGCTATACGCGGCTGTCGCTCCAAACGCACTACGTCCATGTTATTACCTTCATGCTGCACATCAGCATAAATCTGCATTGCTGCTGTTGCATCTACATGCTCGAAGGCTACACCGCGAATACGACATTCTGCTGCAACAGCATCACTGTAGTCTGTCATAAACGAGCCGCCACGATAGTTCAAGAGCCAGTCCACAATCTGCCCGCGCCCTAACGTCCAATAGGCAATACCATAGGCTTTCAAATGGTCTGTCTGACTCATATCCATTGGTATCAGTATCTTCATCTGTGCGCAAGCATAGTGCGAAGCATCCACGATGAACCAGCGTAGCATACATAGCATCCACACCATGAATATCGCACGGCGATTACGCACATAGACAGCAGAAAATGTAGGCCGCATAATGTTTGAGAGAAAACAGTACAATAAGTGCATGTGCAGAAACACACCAGCCTAGCAATACTAAGTAGTAGTTGCCTAGACTCCTTGTGTGTTCCGTGTTGCTGCATCATACAAAGGAATATTATCAACAGGATGATGTTCCTTACTTGGTTCCACAACGCTATTATCGAAAATACGTGATGCCGCGCGCCAATTTTCGTAGTATGCCCATAGGTCACGCACCAGACGTATTGGAACAACCATCATTGGGACAAGCGTTAAGCGCTGCCGCGAAAGAAAGGGAGATATCCTATTCGTACTCATAGACCACCTCAGGTGTAACTAAGAAACTTTTGCATACACTCTACGCACGCTTTCTGCTCGGCAAACAGTAGAGAAAGTATCCATCAATACTCTGGCTCAGGCTCAGGCTTGTTGCCGACAATTGCCTCAATACGTTCCAGAACATCGCTTGTAAGCTTCGGGACGATAGACAGTGCAGCAATATTTTCCCGTAGTTGCTCGGTCGTTGAAGCACCGAGAATTACAGTGCTGACGTGCGGACACACAAGACACCACGCAATCGCTAACTGTGGCAGTGTTGCTCCAAGCTCAGCAGCTATGGGCTTCAGCAGTTCTGTTTTACGTATGTTATCCTCTGTAAGCACTGTATTTTTCAACCACTCAAGTCCACGCCGTGCTAGACGCGTTCCTTCGGGTATGCCTGCAGCATACTTTCCTGTTAATACTCCCGAAGCCAAAGGAGACCAAATCGTTGTTCCGAGACCGATACTGCTGTACAAGCGCTTGTACTCATGCTCCACGCGCATACGATGAAAGAGATTATATTGCGGCTGTTCCATCGTCGGTGGAACAAGATGGTGCTCACGAGCAATAGCATATGCTTCCATAATTTGCTGTGCACTCCATTCCGATGTCCCCCAATATAGTACTTTCCCTTGTTGAATCAAGGTGTGCATTGCCCAGACTGTTTCTTCAATTGGTGTGTCTTTGTCGGGACGATGACAAAAGTATAAATCTAAGTACTCTACCTGCAAGCGCTTAAGCGCAGCATGGCACGCCTCGACGACGTGCTTACGCGATAGGCCACGCTGATTCGGCTTATCTCCGCCCCAATACACTTTGCTCGACACCAAGTACGTACTCCTATCCCACGCACACTTGCGCAGTATATCACCCATTACCTGCTCCGAACGACCATGCGCATAGGCTTCGGCATTGTCGAAAAAGTTGATACCTGCGTCATAGCTCAGACGCATCAGGTCTTCAGCCACTTCATTCCTAATCTGGCTACCAAACGTCAACCACGACCCTAGCGATACAACACTCACCTGCACACCAGAGCGTCCGAGACGGCGATATTCCATAGCTGGCAACGTACTCGACATATCGTTTCTCCTTAAAATCCATAGTTTGAACGCATTGTTACGTTATATGCTGTGCAGGTATTACTGTGCTAAACAGCTACTTTTTCAGGTCTGTACTCTGCCTGTAGTTCTCTCAAAGCCCTAAGTAACTGTGCATTTTCTTCTGGCGTACCGACGGTAATACGTAAGCAATCTTCACAAAGCACTGCACGCGAACGGTCTCGCACAATAATACCACGCTGCACCAGTTGTTCGTACATCCAATGAGCGCAAGATATGCGCACAAGCACAAAATTTGCGTTGGACGCAAATACACACTCTACACTCTCAAGTTCCGTCAGTTCTCGAACTATACGCTCTCGCTCGCGAATTGTGTCATGGACAACACGTGCGTACCAAGTCTGATTGTCTAGTGCTTTGCATGCAGCTTCCTGGGTAAGGAGGTTCACATTGTAGGGCGGCTTCACAGCATTCAGCAGCCGAATAATTGCTGTATCGGCAAACGCCATGCCCAAACGTAATGCTGCCATACCCCACGCTTTGGAAAGCGTCTGCAGAATAACAAGATTCGGGAACTCTGCAAGCATGGGCAGAAAACTATGTTCTGGAGCAAAATCAATATATGCCTCATCAAGCACAACAATGCCATCAAAGTGCTCTATGATGCGCATAACAGCATGTTTTTCTAGCACATTGCCGGTAGGATTATTGGGCGAGCAGAGCATAATTAGCTTTGTGCGAGGTGTTCGGGCTGCTAGCACAGCATCTGCATCGAGAACAAATATACCATGCTTGCCGGTAATGCTCCGCACAAGTGGCACATGCCGCACAGCAACATGATGAATAGCAGCACTAACATCGTACATACCATATGTTGGCGGTGTGATAATAATCTCATCGCCTGCCTGTTGTGCTCCTGTGGTATCATACGTGCAAGGCTCACAGAATATCCGCATCAGCAGGTCAATTGGTTCATCACTTCCATTGCCCAGAAATATTCTGTGCTCGTATTCAGAAGGCAGACCCTTCACTTCAACAATCTTGCGTTTCAACACTGTTTGCAAAGGGTCGGGATAGCGATTGATGTGCATACCATTCGGTGAACCAAACGCATTCTCGTTTGCGTCCAAAAATATTGTTGCAAGCGTTGTTGCTACTGTAGAACCATGCGTAGGATATTCGGAACGCGCCGACGAATATGGCGTTAGCGAGAGGATATGCTTACGAACAAGTTCATGAAGTGGTCTCATAGATGTGTCCAATCTAGAGCTTGCATATACTGTTATGAACGAGAGCGCTCGAAAATTGTTGTACCCTGTACAACGACATGCTGCACACAGGCAGGATGCGCCTGATACACAAGACGCGCAAGACGATGACTTGGAGCTGCAAACGTATTATACTCTGATACACTCTCTGCATCGCTGCACACAATAAAGTCTGCCTGTTTGCCGACACGAAAGTTTCCAATTGCGGCATCCAGTCCAAGTGCCCGTGCACCTCCAAGCGTTGCAAGCCATACAGCTTCTTCGACGGTTACAGGTAGTAGTGGAGTATCACGGTGCATAATCCTCCATGTCTTTGAGCTTTCAACAGCTTCTTTTGCTTCATTGAGCAGAGAAAGTGAATACCCACCAGCAACATCAGTTCCTAAGCCAATACGAAAGCCCTCATACATCATCTGTCGCAGCCCCATAACGCCACTTTGCAAAAATCGATTCGAGCTAGGACAATGAGCAATTGCACATCCGCACGACTGAAGCAATGAACGCTCGTGTGCGCTAAGATAGATACAGTGAGCCAGAATCGTACGCTCTGTCAG
>JANWZB010000109.1 GCA_025055035.1 Candidatus Kapaibacterium sp. | reverse complement strand
AGCGAAATACCTTTTTCACTGTTCTTCTCACCTTTTTCAGGAGTATCAATGAACCGTCGCTATCTCTTTTGCTTGGGAATAGCCTCTGTCGTGGCTATTGTAGTTGGTGCATGTAGCAAAAAAGCCGAAGCACCACCGATTACAGAACTTGACACCTACGAAGACAAAATCATGAACTTTAGCATCAAGTTTCCCAAGAACTGGAAAGGTGCTGTAGAAGCCGGAAAGCGTGCAGAATATTATTCCTCAGAGAACATTATGCAGCGTTTCCGTGAATACAACGAGTCTGATATTACCGGTGCCAAAATAGCCATTATGGCATATAAGCTCGACGGACAACCAAATTTAGACAGCATCATCGATGCTACAAAAATTTTCCAAGATGCTTCTGTTTATTCTACACCTGAAAAAGTACAGCTTGATGGTGTAGAAGCAACGCGCATTAGATATGCCTACACATATCCTGACGGTGAATTTAAGGGCGAGCGATATTTTGCTATGAAAGATAGCACTGCTGTAACAGTGATTGAATTTGAATCATTCGGTGGTACATTCGATGCCCTACATCCAAAATTTGAGGAAATCTTGCAATCTGTAAAGCTTGCATACTACAAGCCTGTTGTGCGAGATACAACTGCAGCACCTGAAGTATTTAAGCCATCAGAATCTCTAACAACCTACGACGGCAAGTATTTCTCCATGCAATATCCAACAAACTTTTCAGGGAAAAGTATGGGTGGAGGCTTAGAGACAATACAATTTCAAGGTATAGGTGGCC
Organism: Candidatus Kapaibacterium sp.; assembly: GCA_025055035.1. Lineage (GTDB taxonomy): Bacteria > Bacteroidota > Ignavibacteria > Kapaibacteriales > UBA4661 > PH2015. The sequence continues at coordinate 9,098 of JANWZB010000109.1, read as the reverse complement.
CTGTTGACTGTATTATGAACGTTACGGTGACTGATGCTTCGAAACAAAACAATCTCGACCGTATTGTTGAGCAAAATAAAAAGCTATACAAAGCCACATCGTCATCACCAGCAAAACTTGGTGGCGAGACAGCAGCATTTATAGAAGATTCCCCTGTAAAAGACATTCGCCGACGCACGTACTTTGCTGTCAAAGACAATAAGCTTTACAGAGTTACTTTGCAATGGTATAAGCCAGAGCAAGAGTTCTTTTTGCCAACATTTGAGAAATGCCTAGCGTCTATCAGCCTTAAATAACTATAACCATAGAGCGCGGACAGTTCTGCTAGTAAAAGTCATCGCACGCAAAAAACTTGCGCATAATTATGAAATTTTTGGTATAATTGTACCGTTGTTATGCTTGTCATGGGTGGCCGTACTACCGAACATCGGAGTGCGGCTTTTTTACTTGCTCAGCGGATAGATTCTTCCCCATAACTTTAGCACATTACCAGCTTTTCTACCGACTTTACACGCAAGCTTTGCATTACACCTAAATAAATTTCTGTTGAACAGAATAGGAAAATCCGCTTAAACGTCCTTCCAGTAAATTTTCTCCAATTTGCTTTCTGATGACCTTGCTTATTCGTCATTTTTGTTCTAAATTGAGCGAACGTTTTAACCTTACGAGTAGCAGCGTACACAAGCTTTCTGTTCCACTTCAAATTATTGCATAGCATCATGCGTATCTTAATCCTTGAAGACGACTTCTTTCAGCGTAAACTCATGGCTCGCCTATTGATCTCATATGGAGAATGCGACGTTGCAGCTACCGGACCCGAGGCAGTGGAAGCATTCAAGCGTGCTCTTGATTCTAATCGCCCATATGATTTGGTCTTTCTGGATATCATGGTACCCGGTATGGATGGACAAAAGGTATTGAAGCATATCCGCGACTATGAGCAAGAGCGGGGAATTGATGGGCTTTCGCGCTCTAAGGTTGTTATGGTTACAGCATTAGGCGACAAGCATAATGTAACAACTGCATACAAGGAAAATTGCGATGCTTATCTCGTGAAGCCTTATGAAGAATCTAAGCTTGTTGATACTATTAAAAAACTCGGTCTTTATCCGGCATCGAAATCTTAACTGACAATCTCCACATAACAAGCGATAGGGTAGTCCGATTGATGTCCTGCAGGTGTCGCAGCGAAGATATTTTCTATACCTTACATTCAATCCACCTATGAAACGAATCTTGGTCATCGAAGATGATGTCAGCTTGCGTGAATTCATGATAAAGTATTTCCTTGAAAAGGAAGGATACCAAGTGATTACAGCAGAAAATGGGGAAGTCGGCTTGGCAAAAGCAACACAAGAGCTACCAGACCTGATTATCTGCGACATCATGATGCCCAAAATGAATGGCTATGAAGTCATTCAAGCTCTGCATGAGAACCCTGCCACTGCTAGCATTCCCTTCATTTTTCTCACTGCTATGAGCGACCGTGCGAACATCCGTGACGGTATGAATCTTGGCGCTGACGACTTCCTCACTAAGCCTTTTGTAAGCCAAGAGCTTATCTCAGCTGTCAATAAGCGATTAGAGAAGAAAGCTCACACCGAAAGTCGTGCTAATGAAAAGCTCAAAACACTGCGCGACAAGATTACAAGTGTACTTCCTCATGAGTTTCGGACACCACTATCCACGATTCTCTCTGCCTCCAATATCCTTCTGGATGAGCTGGACACTATCAGTAAAGATGAGCTTCGGGAGATGCTCGAATACATCAATGCTTCCGCCAAACGCTTAAACCACCTCATCGAAAATTATCTGATGTATATTAGCCTAGAAAACAACATCCCAGAAAACGAAACACAGGGCGATACTACTCTCTGCACAGCAGAGCATATCTACGATCAAATCATAAATCAACTACGAAAATACAATCGCACGCAAGACTTAGTTTGGAAAGCTGAAATCCCCTCAAGTATTCCTATAAAGATGTCGGAGCAGTACTTTAATAAAGTTGTTCATGAAATCACTGATAACTGTTGCAAGTTCTCTGATGCAGGTACGCCTATCACTGTTTCAGCAAAGATAGATAACAAGCATCTTTGTATGGAGTTCACGGACCATGGGATTGGTATGACAAAAGAACAAATCCAGCAAATTGGGGCGTTTATGCAGTTCAATCGCGAAGTACGCGAACAGCAAGGGAGTGGATTTGGGCTCACACTTGCTAAACGTATCGTTGAACTGCATAATGCAACCTTTCAGATAGAAAGTATTGTTGGCACACAAACCACTGTACGTATTGCTCTTCCCCTCGCTTCATAAACTTCTATGTAGCAGCTGCATGGCTATTGTGCCCTATGCTATCGCTCTTGTACTTGCTGCTACTTCTACGCTCTTCGTACGAGCACAGCGCATGCCCGAACGTTTCTTTTTCATCAATCCTCCAGTAGTACAGCTTTCTTCCTCTCTTCAAGCAGAACTTGCCACTACACCCCTTATCTGGATGCCTAGCGCAGGCTTCTGGACGGGATTCGAACGCTATATTATTTCCGATAATACCCATGCATGGCGTCACACTGTTGGTGCATATGCAGAACTTGCTCGCTGGCGTGTAAAACGGAATAGAAGTTCAAGTATATACGCTATGGGAACATTTGAGCACATTGCTGACCCTAACAACGATATCAGCTTCAATCCACGCGCTGTATGGTGGGAAGAAGGTATTGCCTACGCTACAGAACTCGACACACTTTCCCTACTAGAGAAAGTTGCCTATCCTAGCCTTCATATTGGATACTACCATCGGTGCCGCCATGAGATTGACAATATCTTTCGTGGGGAAAGTCGCATTATGATTTACGGCAGTATAACAGCGAAATATATGCTTTCCCTCGTTGGTAATCACCCACAAGAATATCTTGATGCCGGTGCACGCTTCGATATTTATACAATTCGCACCGACTATCGTTATCCTTTTTGGCATCTTGGCACAACACCGAGCTACTTTGACCTTGTGGGCTCGATAGGATTCAATCTATACTACCAGAATGTACTCCCTTTGCAACAGCTCAGCTGGTATACTAGCGCACGTTGTATTGCGACTGCATTCGCTGGAAACCGAGAGTTCCTTGCTCGGTTTGCTGCTATCAATACTATTCGCCTCGACTATGGAGCCACCTTCGGAGTATCTATCAACGGAGACGTTCGATGTAGAATCGGCATTCAATATGAGTATCTTTCCGATACCGAAGTGCAGCCTTTCCCTCAAGCACAACACCTTCTCTCTATCGGCTTTACTTTTCTTTCCCCACGAGGGTTATAGCATCTGTATTACAAAGCAAGAGTGAGCCCGCGCTCCGCAGCTCTGCGTAAAGCTGGAATGGTCTCTCTTGGATTCCCTCGAAAGACACCTGAACCACTTACAAGAATACTCGCGCCTGCACGCACAATTTCTTCTGCGTTTTCCAGACCAACACCTCCATCCACTTCAATTTCTATGTGCTCTAGCCTATTCCTGTTAAGAAATGCGCGTAGTTCTCGCGCTCGGCGAAAGAACGATGGGATAAATGCTTGCCCGCCAAACCCCGGATTAACTGACATCAAAAGAACAAAATCGCAGTATTCTACAGCATCAAATACACTCACAAGCGGCGTTACAGGATTGAGTACAACACCAACACGACTACCACAGGCACGAATGAGCGAAAGTGTTCGGTGTAGATGTCGGGTAGCTTCCACATGCACAGAAATCCAATCTGCTCCAGCTTCCGCAAACGCTTCAATGTACCGCTCTGGCTCAGTAATCATAAGGTGACAGTCTAGCACAAGCGTTGTTATGGGTCGAAGAGCTTCAACGACAAGCGCTCCAACGGTGATGTTCGGTACAAAATGACCATCCATTACGTCTATATGCAGAATTTCTGCTCCACCATGCTCACAGCATCGCACCTCTTCTTCTAAGCGAGCAAAATTTGCCGACAGTAACGATGGCGCAATGCGTATAGGGTGATTCATCGACATAGAATTCTCAGCCAACAATACATCTAGTATGCAAGAAGCTCTCGGATAGCAGCAAGCATTTTTGCTTTGTTTGGCAGCACTTCTTGTTCGAGTGTCGGAGCAAATGGCGTCGGAGCATCAAATGCAGCAAGCCGTTTAACAGGGGCATCGAGATACTCAAACGCTGCATCAGCAATCCGTGCCGCAATTTCCCCACCAAATCCCCCTGTAAGTGTTGCTTCATGTGCGATAAGCACACGATGTGTTCGCTTCACAGATGAGAGAACTGTTTGTTCATCGAATGGTACGAGCGTGCGAATATCCACAATCTCTACTTCTACACCTTCTTTTGCTAGCTCTTCAGCTACAGCAATTGCCTCGTGCACCATAGAGCCATAGGCAATAATACTTGCATCGCGTCCCGGTCGTACAAGCGCAGCCTGACCTAGTGGGACACTATATTCCCCATCGGGTACATCATCTTTGACTTTTCGATATAGCCCTTTATGCTCGAAAAACACCACAGGGTTGTTATCGCGAATCGAGCTGATCAACAAACCCTTTGCATCGGACGCTGTTGCTGGGCATACAACCTTGATTCCGGGTGTATGAGCAAACCACGCCTCAGAATTACGAGAATGGAACGGACCTCCACCCACACCACCACCCGAAGGACCTCGCACAACAATCGGCACGCCGATGCCCCAGCGGTACGCTGTTGTTGCAGCAACATTCACAAGCTGGTTGAAGGCGTTAGTAATAAAGTCCATAAACTGCATTTCTACTACAGGGCGCATACCGTTGAGCGATGCACCGATAGCAGCGCCAACAATCGCTGCCTCCGAAATTGGCGCATTGATGACGCGCTGTGCGCCGAATTCTTCCTCAAAGCCTTTTGTTACCTTAAACGCACCACCAAACGAACCAGCAATATCTTCGCCTATCAGGAATACCGACGAGTCGCGCCGCATTTCATAGCGCAGTGCATCAGAAATTGCTTGAATGTAGGTCATCTGAGACATGTGGGCTCCTATTGAATCTTACAGTACAAACCAAACTCACACAGTTGGCAGATAAGTCCGTTAGTCAGTAACCTTTATGGGCTTGACATGCCATATTTCCTCGGCATACTCCCTAATAGTACGATCGCTTGAAAACTTTCCAGAGCGTGCAACATTGATAATCGATTTTTCCGTCCATGTAGTGCGGTTTAAGAACTCACGAGCAACGCGTTCTTGTGCCTCCACATACGACGCATAATCAGCAAGTAGACAGTATTTATCACCGTGATGAACAAGAGCATCGAAAATTGGCTTGAAGATTCCCGGTTCAGAACGATTAAAGAAGTTATATTGAATCATGTCAAGTACACGCTTGAGTTCTTGGTTTGATTGGTAATATTCGAACGGATTATACCCATTGCGTTTCAAATCAACAACTTCATCAGCTTCCAAACCAAAAATAAATATATTTTCGTCCCCGACTTCCTCACGAATCTCTACATTTGCTCCATCCATCGTACCAATCGTTAGAGCACCATTGAGCTGGAATTTCATATTTCCTGTACCCGAAGCTTCAAACCCTGCTGTAGAAATTTGTTCCGACAGGTCCGATGCAGGAATAATCTTTTCAGAGAGCGACACAGAGTAATTCTTCAGGAACAAGACTTTCAGTTTATCACCAACATCTGGGTCGCTATTGACAACCTCAGCAATCGAGTTAATAAGCTTGATAACAAGCTTCGCAAAGTAGTATCCAGGCGCAGCTTTTCCTGCAAAGATTACTGTGCGTGGAACAACATCTGCCTGCGGATTGTCTTTGATACGATTATAGAGTGTAATTACATGCAGCGCATTGAGTAATTGGCGCTTGTATTCATGAATCCGCTTCACTTGCGCATCAAACATAGACTCAGGGTTAATCCGCACTGGATATCTCGACTCAATGTACTGTATCAAGTTCTGCTTACACTGGCGCTTCACTGCTTGCCACTGTATGTGAAAGTCTGGATCTGCCTTGAATTTCTCAATTCCTTTCAGTTTGTACAGGTCTGTAATCCAGCCATCACCAATCGTCTTCGTGATAAGCTCAGAGAGTGATGGGTTGGCTTCTTTCAACCAGCGACGCTGCGTAATACCGTTTGTTTTATTGTTAAACTTCTCCGGTTCAAAGCGATAAAAGTCTGCAAAAATGTCTGTCTTTAGAATGTGGGTATGAAGCGCTGCCACACCGTTTACAGAATGGCTGCCAATAATCGCTAAATTCGCCATACGCACACGTTTCTTTTCCCCTTCTTCAATAATAGACATACCAGCAATTTTTTTGATGTCTTCTGGATTCGAGTAAAATTGCCGTGCTCGTTCTAGGTAGCGATGATTAATTTCGTAGATGATGTTCAGATGGCGTGGTAGCAGCGATTCAAACAGCGAGACATCCCATTTTTCTAGTGCTTCTGCCATGACTGTGTGATTTGTATAGGCAAATGTCTTCACAGTAATATCCCACGCAGCGTCCCATTCTAACCCCTCCTCATCTAGCAAGATTCTCATCAACTCAGGAATGGCAATAGATGGGTGCGTGTCATTCAGCTGAATAGCAACCTTATCAGGGAACTTCTTGAACGTACTATGCTTTGCTTTGTATGCCCGTAGGATATCCTGCAGCGTGGCGGACACAAAAAAGTACTGCTGCTTTAAGCGCAGTACTTTGCCGGGGTCAATATTGTCATTCGGATATAGTACTTTCGAGATAGTTTCCGAGGCTGTTTTATCGGCAACAGCAGCAGCGTAGTCACCTTTGTTAAAATATTCAAAGTTGAAATCCTGTGTTGATTTCGCTTGCCACAGGCGCAAATTATTCACAACGTTATTTCCATAGCCCGGTATGGGTATATCATAGGCAACAGCTAGGACATCGTCGGTATCAACCCATGAGAATCGCAAACGTCCCCGTGCATCAATATCCGTCATTACTGTTCCACCGAATTTGACACGGTAGGTGAGATCTGGACGCATAATCTCCCATGGACATCCGTAGATAAGCCAGTTGTCGGGGTGCTCAATTTGGTATCCTCGCTCAATGTCTTGGTCGAAAATGCCGTATTCATACCGAATACCGTAACCAAAAGCGGGCAGTCCAAGCGTTGCCATAGAATCTAGAAAACATGCAGCAAGCCGTCCTAGCCCACCATTACCTAAGCCCATGTCTTTCTCACTATCGCGCAGTTGCTCTTGGGTAAAACCGATTTCTTGAGCAAGCTCAGCGAACTCTTTTTCATACTTGAGATTAATGAGTGTATTACTCAATAGTCGCCCCATGAGGAATTCCAACGACAAATAGTAGACCTTTTTGACATCTTTCTCAGCATACACATGCTGTGTTCGAAGCCAATTCCGCATGAGCCGATCGCGTACAGAGAGTGCTAATGCTGTGTAGGCATCGCGCAATGTATAGTTCGTTTTATCTTTTGCTAGCCGAAACTCCATATTTTCGGCAAACTGGTTGCGCAGAGAATAGGATTCAGGGTCGTGTGCATCGGTGAAGAATATGGATGTAGTCTTCTTTTTCGCTGCCATGTCTCGTACTACATATCGGTGAACGAACTGTTGTTATTATTCGGCGGGCAAATTACATCTTTTCACGAAAACTTGAGCACAAAAGTCTTAGCAAGCAGTAACTTTTTCTACAATAGCCCGCAGAAAAGCTCACTATTCTACACTCTAGAGCTTCATATCCACCTGAAATGTAATGTGCCGTGTTGGTGCAAGATTCCCAATAATTTCTGTGTAGTAGTAATCCAACATATTGCGGACATTAAGTGTAAGGAGTGCTGGAAATAGCGCAAGCTGCGCCATATTAACAATAACACGCGCATCAACAACATGAATTGGTACACGTGCTGTTGCATCACGAATAACAATACTCAGGTCATCAATTTCGTCGAAGCGCGACTGATACCGATAATCAACTTGTACCTGCAGCGCCCCAGAAGCAATAAATGACATCGGAACTATCACACGGGAATACCACAGCGTCGTAGAACGATACTTCAGAATTTGATTGAGTCCTAAGTCCATAGGCGACATCAACGTGAGCGAAGTCTCAAATCCAGCAAGCCTTTCTGGAAGCCATCCTGTCAGCGCTATCTCTACACCACTAATACGTGCACGAGTAATATTGAGAAACTGAATTTGTGGATTCGTTGCCGATGGTAGTCGTGGTTCTACAAGGTCGGTAAATTCGTTGTTAAATATTGCACCGTCCATTGTCCAATCCTGTCCAAATAATTTGAACGATTGTTTCCCGCCTACCTCGAACGACCATGAGCGTTCGCTCCGCATATTTTCATTTGGTGCAACAGTAAACGACCCAAATCGCAGTGCAGCAAAGCGTTCTGTGAGCGTTGGGGCACGGAAGCCCGCTCCAATACTTCCGCGTATTTGCGTCTCTTCTGAGAGAACCCACGTTGCACCAGCTTTTGGACTCATAATCAAGCCCGACCCTTGAATTCCATTGCTTGTTTGCTCTATATCAAATCGGCTCCCAAGCGTGAGCGTAAGATTCTTCAAAGGCTTGTATTCTCCCTGAACATATGCAGCACCAATAAACTGTGTCGGAGATGCAGCAATAACAATTGGACTACGTTCAATCATGTTCAAAATAAGATTTACACCGTAAGTAAAGAGCAAGGTGCTATCAAGCACAGACGTGCACTGCACCTCGCCATTAAATGCATTAGCAATCGAAGCAATCTGTGTTCCAACCGTTGCTTGGTTGAGTGTCGTGAAATCTGTTCGATATGCTCCTAAGCGCGCAGTGAGAAAAAACTTATCGCTAAGAATATCTCGATAATCTGCTGCAAGCATCGTTTTAATCGACACGAATCGCTCATTGGGATTTGTTCCCACAGGCGGTCGTGTTGCTTCTCGGAGTGAGCGCCAAAATGTCCAGTTTGTGCGGTTGTCGTATGCGTGAGTAAACAGAACATTCATCGACGTACGCGGTGAAAGCTCCACAGATGCCTTGATAAAGGCATTTGCCTGCCAATTATCGAAATAATCCACATACCCTTCATTCCCTTTCCACCCTGCTGCTGCGAGAAT
>JANWZB010000108.1 GCA_025055035.1 Candidatus Kapaibacterium sp. | reverse complement strand
GTCTGTGCTGGCTCCTGCTCGGATGCTGGCTTGCCGTCCCACGAACGCCCTGAAACACCAAACGGATGGCCCGTACCACCACCACCCGCTTGCGGGTTATCACGTACAGCCGCACGGGAAGCTCCACCTATAACTCCGTTCAGAGAGTTACCACCAGTATTGCGCAGTACCCGCTCATCCATTGCGCTACTTGGTGTGAGAGGTGTGAGCGTTTTTGTTCCTGTTCCTTCGCCCCCAAAGAATCGATTCCACTGCTGTTCGGTAAGGTCAAACAATGGATTAGATTGATTCTGACCACCACTTGCTCCACCTGTATATCCATTCCCTCCCGTCATACGCGGGCTCGATGTACCTCCAATATCACACACTTGCCCACCACCACCACCACCGCCCGGGCCGCCATTCTTACCCACAGCATTTAATGAAAGAGTCGCAGAATCCCCATCGATAATTCCACGCGAGAGTATGACACATGGCAAGTACCCTTGATTACCTTCTGTCAGAGAATCACAATCAGCTGTCGAGACAATATAGCGTATACTTTTCCCCGCTCTGCGTCCTACAAATTTCATGTCATCTACTATTATAGCACCACGTCGCGACCGACGAGACTCCACTACGCCATTTGGCAGCTCTACCTCTCCAAGAATAACGGTATCACCCGACCCTACACGGCGTGTATAATCGCTCAATGATGTATATGGGCGCACAATATATAGCGTGTCTACATTGGTTAGAGAGTCAGCCCGACCAACAACAACCACACGAATTGGGATGCGAAACTCCGTGCGGAGGTCGCGCCAGTACGAAGCGTTAGGATGGACATTCGGAAGAACAAATACCTGTGTAGAAATAAGTCTCCCTTGCCACGATACAATCACAGGACCAAGAATCACTTTGGAAGAATCGGTAGGACGAACGAGCTCTACACGCACAGCATCGCCCGGATTGTTGTGGTATAAGCTGTCGCGCCCGAATGCTCCAATATCCCATGGTGCAGCATAAAGCTCAATATATGCACTCATATTAGGAGCACAGACATCTGGCAATATATACCGTATGCGGGGCGGCATGCTTTCTTGAGCCAACACGTACTCTACACAAGCCCCACCATACCAGAGACAAAATAGTACGAGGGAAACAAGAAAACGTCGCATAGAGATTTGCTTTTATTACACACCTACAGAACTCTCAACTGGCTTATGTCGCTGTTAACAGACGCGGCATTACTTCTCTAGAATCACAATCTCTGTTCTCCTGTTTAGGCGGCGCCCTAGCTCTGTATCATTTGGTGCAATAGGACGAGATTTACCAAACCCCAGCGTATGAATACGGTGAGCTGCAACTTGGCGCTGCACAAGATATGCCTTTACAGCTTCCGCTCGCATCAACGACAATTTCAAATTGTACTCTGCACTCCCAACGGCATCGGTATGCCCCTCAACACGAATAACAACCGACTTTCGACTATTCATAAACTCACTGATTCTCTCTAGCTGGGGTTGAAATGTAACAACGGGAACCGTTTGATTGGTCGCAAAGAGCAAATCTTCGATAATAAGCTTACGCCCAATTTGCAAAATTGGGATAGTGCGGCGTACAAGTTCAAGATTGCGCTCGTTGACAATTGCAACATTGATAGAATCAGGAATAGCAGGCTCCTCCGAGCGGTATGTAATAGCATACATATTTGCCAATGTACGTATGTATGTATCGAGAATTGCTCCAAATGGACGCGTAATATCAAAACTTGTAGCTCGTGTAGCTTCTGCTATTTTGTCGTACTGCTTCAGGACAGGCTTCGTAATCGGAATGATTTTCATTTCCCGTGTTCTAGCAGAATCAATAATCGATTGTGTCGTGAAGTTTGTTTTTCCATCCCCATTTTCCCCACGCTGATGATACGGAGCATCTGTCACAAGCAGTGCAACTCTGTTTGCAGCAGGGCGAAATTTTAGGTTCATTGCGGTGTAAAGAGCTTCTAAAGCATTCTCTTTCTCATCAAAACCGCCCTTTGCCTGCACACCAGATAGCCACCACAAAAACTCTTGAACGTCTGTCGTTGGCTGGCGCACCATTTCGACAGAATCCGAGAATGTAACAAGCCCCAAGCGGAAGTCAATACCTTTGTCGAGAAGGTTTTTTGTGAAGGTTTCTACGTTCGCTCGAACAGCACTGATGTAGTCGCCCATTGTGGCAGTAACATCAATGACAAAGACAAAGTCTATCGGAATTCGTTTCTCTGAAGAGATTTTTTTCACTGAAAGAACTTGACGAGGCTTGTTGTTTTCAAGAACAGAGAGTTTTTGCTGCTCAAGCGATGCGAACGCTGTGCTGTCGGACGTTGTTGCCTCAACAATAAGTCCTACTTCAGGAAAGCGGGTTATATCAACATTCTGAATAAAAAGCTTGAGTCTATCATCGGGAGTTTCGACTTTTGCTCCCTGCCGTACGCTCGACAGTATGGCAGCACGTTTTGCAGAGTCAGCCCGTTCTATCTCACGCTGAAAAACATGCACAGGAACACTTGGCACTGTGGCGCTTGAAGAGCGTAGCACGGATGTACGTGCTGCAGAAGGCTTGGACTCTTTGCGCTGGGACAGTGTTTTTTCCTGTTGCAGTGATTGAGCAAGCTTTTCAGTATTGCTTTTATACACACGCTGCTCAGCTCCTACAGCCGTCTGTTGTCTATAGAGGGAAGCTACTGTACATACACAACACAGGCTAGGAGCAAGCATTACTACACCCAATGCCTGAACAGTGAAGTATATTGCTTGCATATTTCTTGCTGGTTAGATTATCAAGAAATAAAAAGCCCCCTGCAGAAATCTGCTAGGGGAATAAAAAATTCCATGTATTTCTCTAGAAAACCAACGCCTTTGCGTAAGCGACTCATTCTCCTCAACACTAACGCGGAATCAAGATACGAAACACAGGCGAAATCATGAAATAGTCCGACGCTTCATAGGAGCGTAGTTCCCGCAATACGCGGGCGTATTTTGCCTCCAAATACAACCAGTTCCCAAACAGTGGCAGATACCCCGTGCCCAAAAGAATTTGATTGGAATATTGAATTGAAAAACCGAATGGGTATGACGTTTCATTACGATATTCAAACTTCAAAAATATCCAGTCCAATACACTCTGGGGCGTATATGTTACCAGGCCTCTTCCTCCACGATTAGCAGGGGATACACTATTTGCAGTAGCAAAATACGTCGGACCGAACTGCCCTCCTGTACGTATCAGTGCAGTTTCCACAACCTCGCTGTAGTTAATTCCTGCATCAATACGGAAAATATTGTCCGGCGGATTGTCTGAACCTTCAATCTCTAGCCACCATGTATAAAACAGTGTTGCTTGCGCTACTGTGCGGAGCAATGGAGTAATTGTCTGAACATCAACGCCACTTGTCGGGTCCCTGCGCGTAACAAACTGTGGATTTTCGGCAAATCGTGGGTGATTTGCATTTAGTTGTAAGCGCTCATTGCGTCCTATGTTATTCTCTGGTGTAAAGGACAGCTGCGAAAACGTTGATGCATCACCAATCGGGATGCTCTCATTGATACGCTGAATAGGAATATCCCCACTAATCCGAGCACCAAACACACTCGTTCTATTGTCGTCGCCTAGCGGTACCGTGCCCTCAAAAAAGGCGGTAATTTTAGGATCAGGACCCATGTTCAGTCGCCGGCGAGCAAGAAAGTCTGTAAAGCGCGGATTAGGATTCGCAACGTCGTCAACAATACGGTAAATAACGCCACCACCAAGCTTCAAAAGATTGGGAATGACACGTCGTGTATTATTTTCATAGTTATCTATCAGCGGTCGCATTGCTATAATGCGGGCTTCACCAGCATACCAGAACATATATCCGATATTATCATTCCCGAGAGAATTATGAATCCACCAGTTTGTCGCACCTACACGTAGCATTTGGTCGAACGCAGAAATCGAGTAGTACTGTCGCCCGCTTGTAGGCATACGGTAGTTATTTTCACCAATACCAATCTTCTTTTCGATTTCCGTTGATATCCTACCACCAACCTGCGATACATTCACAAAATCATGGCAGTATTTTTCTTCGCCTTCCTGACCGATAGGTTCTGCAATGAGGTCTTTCACACCTTGTAGCATGAGTTCGTCTATCTCTTTTTTTACAACAACTGCACTGCCACACTGAATCCGATAGATTTCGTACTTACCATTCTTCTTGGGTTCACCCCACACAGAGATTTTCGCTAAATCCGGGCCCGGTTCTTTACCATTCGTCTTGAAGAACTGCTGAATAATTTTTTGGACTTGCGCCTCGCAGATTGTCCAGCGACTAAGAAACGGCAGTGCCCTTTCATCAAGAATTTGCAGGGCTTTGGGAACACCACTACTTGCTGAGGAGGAGTCAGGCGTCGGAGTTGGTGAGGGTACTTGGGCTTGTACAGACAATCTATTTGCAAAAATTAGCGCGACACTGCAAGCACAAGCGCGCAGTAAAACCGAACCATAACGTTTCATAGCATGAAGGTAAAGTTCTAGATATTTAGTAGAAATGTATAAGAAAGCAAGCGAGCATGTGGCACTTTTACTTTTACTTACCACCGAAAGATAAACCGTAGCGATGGCACAGCCACCAACGACGATTCCCACTCATACGGTCCTCGAACAATAGGCAGAAAGATACGACCATCTATGCGGATGGCTGTCAGGAAGCCAGTATCACTAATAGGTACTTGCAACCATGCCATACCTGATCCTGCACCATCAAAGTATTGAATGTACGCCCCAAAAGGCACAGAAAGACCATATGACATGTACTCTATACGAAAGAAAGGGCTAAACTTTAGCGAGGTTGTCCTGTCTGTACCCGGTACAAACTCAGCTCCCAGACTTCGAGGAATCCACTGTTCCATCTGGTAGCCAGCAACACCTATCTTAAAGCGGAGGTTATAACCAAGATTATCTTTGTCTGGATCGTTGATACCGATAGAAAATGTATAGTTTATAAGACCATGCCAGCGCATAAGAAAACTTTTCCGAATGCGCAGAGAATCGGGAATGCCGGTTTCGAACTCATTTGCAAATGGCCCTCTGTCATTGTACGCCACGCTATTACCCAGCATCACGGAACCTGCAACATTGAATACACCACTGCGTTCAATAAGCTTGAATGGGAAGTCGAAGTTTCCTGTGAGTCCAACACTGTTCTGTAGAGTAGTAAAGCGGCTTGGAAGTGTGAGAATAGGAAGAATCTGGGGCGCCCAAAGAGATGTTGGCAAGATCAGTCCCAGCTTATTTGCATCCCACAATGCATTGAGGCATACGCGCTCGCTCCAGAGCGAAGGATACCCTATATCATCATGACCAAAGCGCATTTCTACCCCGTATTGTGGAAGCTTTGTCGGATCGCCTTGCATACTTGCAGGGTCTTGATAGTGTCTCCAGCTGATCAAGTCTGCAAATCCGATAACAATCTCATCGCTAAAGTCTTTGCCAACATCGATAACTTTGTGGGGCTCTCCTTCTGTAATCATCAAATATTCATCCACCCTATCTTCGGCAATCATTTTTGTAACAACCTCTTTGTTTATCTTCATAGCAACGCTTTGGGCTGGACGAACGCTTGCGGTTTTCTCAGCCGGATTCTGCTTAATCATATTCTTGAGATAATCATACATGTTGTCGAAGCTTGTACTCTCAATAGAGCCTCTTATTGCAACTGCTGTTCCTGCCTCATCTTTCTCATACTCTTTCGTTTTAAACTGCTTGAGATCTGATGCGTCGAGCACTGCACTACTAATAGGACCATTCAAGGAATTTTTTAGAAAATCTGGGTCAGCAGCTTGCTGTGGCGTTGCTGCAGCTTGGATACCAACCACGCCAAGAATCACTGGGTCACTACCTTCGGTATAGCGTTCACAAATGACATACACTTTCCCAATTTGGACAAGGCTAGCAAGTTGCGTGTAGTAGTTCTTTACTACTTCGCACTCCGTGGGACTTCCTCCTTCATCAATAAGGGTTTGTGGGACGGGTTGCTTCTTCTGAATTCGCTTTTTGATGTCATCGGTATTTGTACATTCTTGCTCTGCCTGTTCCAGAGCGGGAGTGCGGGGCAATCCGGGTGTTATCACCTCGCGAAACCTCGTCGTAGCCGAGCCATCAGCCTCAAAAATCGAGACATTCGCATACTTGTAGTAGTCCAGCTTGCGCAAGAACGATTTTGTCAATTCCTGAGCGTGTGCACTCTGCAACAGAAGCAGGCACAGCATAGCACTCAGCATATTACCGTATATATACACTCTTCGAAGTGACATAGTTATGTGCATAGATATCAGCCTTCAATTCAAATAATCTATCAAGAAATCTATCAAGAAAAGTGCAAGATGCTAGTTTGCCATATTTTACATAGTCGCTTTCACCTGCTCCAAATGATATGTGTGGCCTATTGATATGGAATATTAATTGGGATAACACACGGTGGAGTTTGAGATGGAGCAGATGCCCCTGCCTTACGATTGACAATCTTTGCACCAACTTTAATAGCAACTGTGCCTCTGAGGATACGGCTTTCGCCCGGCGGCTTCGGAGGTAAGTCTTTTACGGAAATGACTACAGGAAACACACCTGTGCTCGCGTCAAATGCCCCTGTAACGACACTGAAGGTCGAGGCATTTGGAACCCATGTCGACGTAGGATCCGGCTCATCACCATTATAGATACGTAGTTGCGTGTCTTGGCTATTATAGTCTACTTCGGCATCACCAACAGGCTCAACGTCGTTCAGAGTTGCTTTAATGCTTTTACTTGCCGCTGGATCTCTGTTATCTGCATCAATTGGCACCTCATAATCCACACCAATACCTTTAATAACTATCTGGAAATCATTCGGACGTACTGGCTTCTTCCCTGTTGGTCTTCTTCCTCGCGCTGTCTCTGCAGCAGAAGAGGACTTCAGCTCAGCAACTGCATTCATGCAAGCAATTTCTGGTGGTGTTTGATCTGGCTGAATTTCGCGGGAGAACAAGGGAACGCGCTCGCCTGTTGCAGGATACACCCACACAATGTCTACCTTCACTTTCTTTGCAGTAGCAGGAATGTTCGGACCAACCCACGATTCCGAATAAGGATTGTCAGCATTTTTCTTTTCATTGCCCAACTGGTAATCAATTTTAAATTGCTGTAGCGGAAGTTCTGCCTCTGGGAGAAGCTTGCTTCGCAGAGAAAGGCGTTTGCCGTAGTACAACTTTGTTGCTGCGAGGGTTTTCATACTTTTCTCTTCCATTTTACTTGGCAGCACTCTTAATTCTGTCGAAGCAGTGTCGGTTTTTCCTCCTCCGCTATAGCTCAGTGTAATAGTGTATTTACCTTCAGGAATCGGAGAGTCGAATACCATACGGTATCGGCGTTTCTTAATACCCGCTTGTGGATCTAGTGGAGCACTGCTTGCAACAGCTTCATCAAGCTCGATTTTGTATTTACCAGCAAGTGAGGGAGTGCCCTTGATCTCAACCGCTGGATTGCCAGGCTTGAAATATGAGCTTGGTGTTAGAGCAAAGGGTATGATAGTTTTCTGTAGTTTGTCAAAGATGATAATTTTAGGGTCGAGTTCGCTGATACTTGGCGCAGGCTGCTGTTGCTCAGGTTTACGGACTTGCACATCAATGTCTATTGTTCCACTGTTTTGGTCTAGGAACGAAGAAAAGCCCGGGGTCAGTAGTTTGACAATGTAGTCGTATAGCGTAATTTTGTTGAGTATTTCCTCGTTGTCCTTATTATTTTCCCTGCCTAACTTAATCGCAGCATTGAATTCTTCTACGGCTTTAAGCCGCGCACCGAAGTCGCCTTCACCGTCGTACCATCTGTCCCGTAGTTCCAGCTTACCGTCAAGTTCTCTTTCCAGCTCCCGTAGTACAGAACGCAGCGCTTTTACTTTGAGCTTCACGACGCCAACGTTGATTTGGTCTTCATCCTTGATTTCTTTTACTCCACCATCAAAATCTATGCCTAGAATTTTATTCGTGCTGGAGAAGAATCGCAGTTTGTACCAGCCGTCACGCCGTTCTTCACCTGGATCAAAGTTCACAGTAAATGTGCGTGCAAGGAGCTTACCAATATTAACAATATCCTTTTCCGATTTCGTGCTATCGTAGAAGAATATGGTATCACGTGCCTGCGTTGCTTTGTCCACAGGTACTCCGTTAATAGAAAGTGAATATAAAGGCTTTCTCCATCCACCGTCAAGCTTATTGTACTCATAGGTTGCAGGAACATCTAGCTTAAGCTGCCGGTTATCAAGAAGAGTCCAATTAAATGTTCGGCCTGTCTGTTGGTCAATGTAGGTTGCTACATCACCTGTTTTAAACTCACGCAAACGCTTGCCATTGTATATGCTATCCGGCAGACGAGGTGCTATTTCTTGTTGCGTTTCTCCTTTATTTGTTTCGGTATAAAAGAGCTGATATGTTAATTCTTGCACATTTGCTAGCTTAGTAAGGGTATAGTCCTTTACTCCTTCCTTCTCTTCTTCTTGGGTTTCACCAGCGCGCTCACTACTTAGTTTAATGTCACTGACATCGGTAACACCAACCTTGACACTATATGTCTTCTGGCGCTTAATCCGCTGATCAGGTGGGAGAGCTTCAACTGTTGCACGGTCTTGCACAATAATGAGGTCATTTGGCGCGACGTTCATGTTAAAGTTGCCTGAGCCGCTTTGCAACTGCGAAAGAATGTTTTGCACAATTCTCATAGACTCTCGCGTCTTCTTGTGCAGCCCTTCTTCGGCTTCGTCGCGCTCTACAATGATAATAAGCAGCTCCAGAATGACGGCAAGATAGAGAACAAAGTATACCTTGCCTGCACCACCTTTCGACATAGGCTTTGGCTATTGTAAACAATGACTAGAATCGTTGTTTAGATAGTAAGAAGGGTCGCAAAGCGCTTAACTCCTTGCTTCGATACCAATATGCAAAAAACATACTACAAAACAAAAAATTTGTCATGAGAACAAATTTGTAAGCTTTTTGTGAAGAAATCACTCAACTTTCCCCGACA
The DNA here is from genome assembly GCA_025055035.1 of Candidatus Kapaibacterium sp. Classification (GTDB taxonomy): domain Bacteria; phylum Bacteroidota; class Ignavibacteria; order Kapaibacteriales; family UBA4661; genus PH2015. The sequence goes on along the minus strand of JANWZB010000108.1, from coordinate 973 downwards.
CAAACTAGCACGAACTTCAAAGAAAATTAGAAAAGCCCTATCTCTTCTAGCCGGACAGCGAAAGATAAGGCTTTCTTTAGCGCTAGTACATTTATCTGGTATGCTTACTTCTTCATATCGCGATCAACTGAGCATTTTCGTGGCAATTGACGAAGTTTTGCACTAAATTCTGCATCATCCCTGATAGGATTATCCGTTATCTTTAATTTTTTGAGGTTCTGCCACCTTGCAATAGTAGCAGGAACGGTTGAAAGGCGATTACTGCTGAGGTTCACACGCTCAAGTTTCGTCAGATTGCCAATTTCATCAGGTAGTTCCCGCAAAAGATTGAAGCCCAAGTCTAGCTCAACAAGTTCTGTGCACTGCCCAATTTCGGGCGGTATCTTTAGCAGACTATTGAGTCGACAATCCAGCATCTGCAAGCGCTTTAAGTTACCTATCTGTGGTGGTAACTCTGTCAACTGATTACTACTAACATCCAGATGCTCAAGTAGTGGCAGCTGCGTTACAAACACAGGAATTTCACTCAAATTATTTTCATTGATGTAAAGGTGTCGTAGCGATTTTACCTTTCCAACCCCCGCCGGTATATTTTTTAGGCGATTGCCCCCAAGAGCAATTGTTTCCAGCTGTGTAAGACTATCTATTACTGCCCACAACATTCTTAGTTCTTCACCAGCTTCGTAGTCCGGTGCAATTTCGCTATCCTCCATTTGGTTGTAGTTATTCAGGTAAATTTTTTTCAAATTCTTGAGATTACCGATTTCTCTCGGCAGACGTTTTATCTTGTTTTTATCGAGCACAAGCACTTGCAGATTGGCAAGCTTCCCAATCTCTGGAGGCAGTGTTGTGAGAAGGTTTCTATCAACCGACAGCTCCTGCAAATTTACAAGCTGACCAATTGTCGGAGGCACCGCTGTAAGATTATTTTCATCTAGGCGAAGTTTATAGACTTTTTCAGGTCGGGCTAGTG
>JANWZB010000107.1 GCA_025055035.1 Candidatus Kapaibacterium sp. | reverse complement strand
GAATCTGTTTCTGAAGGTCATCCCGACAAAATATGCGACCAGGTCTCCGACGCAGTGCTGGACGCCGTCCTAGCGGAAGACCCGGAAGGGCGTGTCGCCTGCGAAGCATTCGCCACAACAGGGCTCATCGTCGTCGGTGGAGAAATTACCACAACAACCTATATCGACCTTCCTGATCTCGTGCGTGGGGTTATTCGCGATATTGGATATACACGTGCAGAGTACCGCTTTGACTGTGATTCTTGCGCTGTTATTAACGTTATCAATCGCCAATCCCCCGATATTGCTCAAGGCGTTGATACAGGAGGAGCAGGCGACCAGGGCATGATGTTTGGCTATGCCTGCAGTGAAACCCCAGAATATATGCCTGCTGCTCTAATGTATGCCCATCGGATTGTACAGAAGCTTGCAGATATCCGCAAGACCCACCCTTCACTTATGCCCTACTTGCGCCCCGATGCTAAATCCCAAGTAACGCTTGAATATAACGACGACCATACCATTAAGCGTGTCGATGCTATTGTTGTCTCCACACAACACGACCCAGAAGCAACGCACAAGGAAATCACAGAGGACGTCATTGAACATGTCATTCGGCATGTTATCCCCAAAGATTTACTTGATGAGCGTACGCGCTACCACATCAATCCCACAGGTAAGTTCGTGATTGGAGGACCACACGGTGATACAGGCTTGACGGGACGCAAAATTATTGTGGACACTTATGGCGGGAAAGCACCGCACGGTGGTGGTGCATTTTCTGGAAAAGACCCAACCAAAGTCGATCGCTCTGCTGCATACGCTGCACGCCATATCGCGAAAAATATTGTAGCTGCAGGTCTTGCAACAGAATGCACAATTCAGGTTTCTTATGCTATCGGCGTTGCAGAGCCTGTCTCTGTTCTTGTCAATACCCACAACACTGGCAAAGTCCCTGCATCACTGCTTAGCGATTTTATTCGCAAAAATATCGACCTTACACCTAAAGGAATTATTAGCCGATTGAATTTACGTCGTCCTATCTATCGCCCTTCAGCCGTATACGGACACTTCGGTCGTATGGAGTTTCCATGGGAACAACTCGACCTTGTAGGAGCGTTTACTAAACTTTGTTAGCTTTGCTCTCGACACCAGAATATACTAACAATTTCCATCCCACTTATTTCCACACATCGCAATGGCAACTACCACAAAAAAGAAATCTTCGGCAAAAAAAGCCGCAAAAGCTGCAAACAATGCTGTGCATACAAATGGTGTTCGCATGCATATATCCGATGGTATTCCCCCCAAAAAAGCGAAAGGCACGTTTAGCGAAGTACCAGGCAAGTATTGTGTCCGCGATATTAGCCTTGCTGATGAAGGTCGCAAGCTGATTCAGTGGGCGGAGTCTCGTATGCCTGTGCTTATGTATCTCCGTGAGAAGTATAGAAAATCTCAACCTCTCAAAGGACTACGCCTTGCCGGCTCGCTCCACGTTACAAAAGAAACAGCCGTTCTTGTTGAAACATTCGCCGCCCTTGGAGCAGAAGTCTCCTGGTCGGGTTGCAATCCACTGTCTACAAATGATGCCGTTGCGGCAGCTCTTGCCAAAGCTGGTATTTCAATTTTTGCATGGTACGGTAATCATGAGGACTTCTATTGGTGTATTGAGCGGACTATCGACCTTCGACCTAATCTCACCCTCGATGACGGCTGCGATCTGATTAACACTGTCCACGAACAATACGCAGACTTTGCTCGCAAAGAAATTATTGGTGGAACAGAAGAAACCACTACGGGTGTTCAGCGTCTGCGTGCTCGTGCTGCAGCTGGAAAGCTATACTACCCTGTCTATGCTGTCAACGACGCTATCACAAAGTGGGACTTCGACAATGTGTATGGTACGGGGCAATCTACGCTCGACGGCATCTTGCGTGCAACGTCTGTTATGATTGCTGGGAAAAACTTCGTTGTTGCTGGACACGGGCACTGCGGTCAGGGCGTCGCAAAACGAGCAAAAGGTATGGGTGCGAATGTCATCATTACCGAAGTAAAGGCTACAGCAGCCATTAAAGCTGTTTTGGAAGGCTATCGAGTGATGCCAATGGACGAAGCTGCAAAGGAGGGAGATATTTTTTGTACAGCTACAGGTGTCAAGGATATTATTCGCAAGCGGCACTTTCTTGCAATGAAAGACGGTGCTATTGTTTGCAATACAGGACACTACGACGCAGAAATCAACCTGCAAGAGCTTGCCGAGATTACCAAAAATAAACGTACAATCCGCGAGAATTGCGAAGAATACACGCTTAAAAACGGCAAGAAAATCTTTGTTTTAGCAGAAGGTCGACTTGTGAATCTTGCAGCTGCTGAGGGTCATCCCTCAGAGGTTATGGATATGTCCTTCTCCAATCAGCTCATGTGCCATTTGAAGCTCGCTCAAGCCTACAAGGAAGGCAAAAAACTCCCGAACCAAGTTCTGCACATTGAACCAGAACAAGATGAGTTTATCGCCGAAACGAAGTTAAAGACAATGGGCATCGCTATCGACAAACTGACAAAAGAACAATTGGAGTACATCAACGATTACACTGCTGGTACATAACACACTCGGTAACCATACCTTGAGCCCAGCACAAAGGCGAGAGCAGTACTTATCATCTGCCTCGCTTTTGTTTGTTAGTATGTGCAAAAGTTTTCTTGCGGTACAAGCAGGACGAAACTCTCATTCACGTCTATACCGTACGGATTTTGAGAAACCGGCGCTTACCTACCTTCACTAAACGCTCTGTGCTAAAGTCTGCTACTAGCAAGACATCATTGACCCGCTCGCCATCAAGCGATACACCCCCACCTTGAATTAATCGTCGCGCTTCGCTTTTTGATGAAGACAGCCCCGTATGCACAAGAACATCCACAATCGGCACTATTGGGTTTTCAAGTTCTAGAGTAACAGTCTGAATATCGTCTGGGAGATCTTTTTTCACAAACATGCGCTCGAACTCTTCATGTGCAGCTTGGGCGGCATGTTCTCCGTGATACCGTGCTACAATAGCCTTCGCTGTTCGTACCTTCGCCTCGCGCGGATGGAGCGACCCTTTATGTAGTTCTTGCTCCATCTGTTGCACTTCGGCTTCCGTTGCACATGCAGCATAGCGAAAATAGCGTGTAATGAGTGTATCTGGGATAGACATCGTCTTACCAAACATCTCTCGCGGTGAGTCGCTAAGTCCGATATAATTTCCAAGCGATTTACTCATCTTCTCCATACCATCGGTACCCTCTAGAATTGGCATTGTCAGAATACATTGTGGCTCCTGACCATATAGGCGCTGCAACTCCCGCCCAACAAGCAAGTTAAACTTTTGATCTGTACCGCCCAATTCGACATCAGCCTGTAGCGCTACTGAATCATACCCCTGCGCCAATGGATAAAGAAACTCATGGATACTAATGGGCTCTCCAGATTTATAACGCTTGCTAAAGTCATCGCGTTCTAGCATCTGAGCAACAGTATATTTTGCTGCTAGCCCAATAACATCAGCAAACTGCATTGTTCCGAGCCATGTGGAATTATAGACTAATTGCAAGCGTTCTCTCGACAATACGCGTGTTGCTTGCTCAATATAGCTTTGACCATTCTGGCGTGTTTCTTCTAGTGTTAGTGCAGGACGAGTTTTTGAGCGCCCTGTAGGGTCTCCGATCATACCTGTAAAATCACCTATGAGCAATATGGCAATATGCCCTAAATCTTGGAATTGGCGCATTTTATTGAGTACAACAGCATGACCAAGATGCAAGTCCGGACGGCTAGGATCACAGCCTAGCTTAATGCGTAGTGGTGTATTGGTTCGAAGAGAGCGTTCGATTTTTTTTGCTAGTTCTTCCTCTGGTATAAGCTCGTGAACACCAGAGCGAATAATATCCATTTGTTCATAGAGAGGAGGAAACATAGATGCCATGACAGTACGGTGAAGCAATAAAAAAGCGCTTTATGCTAGAGCACGCTGTGAGTCTGCATAAAGCGTTAATTTTTGTAACACTGATACGGACAGTACCTGATGCTATATAGTCTTTATCAAATTGCACCAAGTATACAATACGCACGAAGGCATACCATTTTAGAGTGTATGCGTTTCAATTGTTTCCACAAGATCTTCGCGTGAGATGGGCTTTGCAAGGTAGCCATCAGCCCCTTTGGAGATGCCCGTGAGAAAATCAGACGTGCCGTCTTTTGATGTCAGGAAGATAAATGGGATATGCTTAGTTGTCTCATCACTGCGAATGTGTTTGAGAACCGTGTACCCATCCATTTCGGGCATCATGATATCGCATAGAATAATATCAGGCTTGTTGGCTTTTGCCATTTCAATTCCTTTCGAGCCGCTGTTCGCCTCGAGCACGTTGTATTTCGACTCATATAAAAAGCGCTTCAACAGCGAGCTAACGCGAATATCATCGTCAATTAGAAGAATAGTTTTCATAGCGGCACCTGCGCCTAATGAGAAAATATTGTGAACCAGAATGATGTATTTACGTATCTTTGAAGATGTATGAGGCTTGTAGAACTAGTTACTCATGCAAACGCTTACAGTACCCAGAGTATATTATACTGCGTAATACACAGCTGCAGCGCACATTGCTCTGTTTTTCGAGATACGAAGCTCTTTTCTTCTAGTGCTTAGTATGTGCGTTGTAGATAACCATATACAGCAGAAAACTCTCAGACGCAAGCAAAATACCTAATTCTTGTTTCACTGTCAATATTCCTTGTGAAAAAAATGTTTGTTCTCAACCACTGTTGTCGCTTGCTCAACACTATGTCGACTTTTCGTCTTTCTACGCTCCTGTGTAGCCTTTTCATTTGTTGGCACATCGATTATCACAGCACCTTCGGACAGCTTATTCATACTCCAGAGAATCGTACCTACAGCTCGCCATCACTCTCTTGGCATTCAATCCGCGAGGGGCTGCAACTTGCCAAAGAGCACAACAAGCCTCTTGTTATCGATGTGTATACCGACTGGTGCTCGTGGTGCAAAGTTATGGACGAAAAAACATACAATCATCATGATATTGTTCGTACATTGACAACATCATATATCCCTGTAAAATTCAATCCAGAAAAAGATCCCAGCGTCGAATTTCAGGGTTCAGTTCTTACAGCACGTGAATTTGCAAAGAAGCTTGGTGTCAGTGGATATCCAACGACAGCATTCCTCAAGCCTGATGGCTCAGTTATCGATGTTGTTGCTGGATACATCGAAGCAACTCGCTTTAGCGCTATTCTGCACTTTATCGCAAGTAAACGCTATGAAACTGAGAATATGCGTCTATCAGAATACATGCTACTCCAAGATATTGAGCGCGACCCCAATAACCCACGATTGCGACTCTACCTAGCATACTATTACAGTGACTCAGTACACTATCGCAAAGCTTTAGAAACTTTTGAATACGTTGCAACGATGAAACCGAGCAATCATCAAGACCTTTTCGAGCTATACAGCGGTTTAGCGAGTGTACAACTCTTTTTTGCCAAGGATTTCGCGCGAGCCTCGCAGAATTTTCAGCAATCTCTTGCATACGCACCTGAGCCTCAAAGCAAAGCACGCATCTTCCTACTCGCTGCATACGCAGAAGCTGCACAGCAAGCGGATGCACAAGCAGTAGCATACCTTGATGCATTTCTGAAGCATTGCAAAGACAATAAGCTTAGTATTGAGGGCATACGGCAGGTTCTTGAAACGGCACCGCAGTTCGCATCTATACGGAACTCATCAAAATTTCAAAGGTTCTTACAAAAGCTTCCACGATAAGCAGTACCTCAGATTAAACTCTTCTTTGGCTTGCAGCATCTTGTGTACTAGAGCACTTTGCCCAAATCGAGCTTCAACTTTGTACGCATTTTGATAGTGCCATGATAACCACTCCATATTTACGCCATACATGCGCTCGCATAGCGCTACTGACTGCATATTCATGCATACTCATGCTCTCTGCCATACAATGTGCAACATATCAGTCCTCTCTGCAGTACTATGGGGCGTACAATAATATCCCCCAGCAACCCCTGTACATACCTCAGCATAGTATTACCACTTCTGCCTCGCCGGGCATAGCAAGTCCTGCTATTACCCTTCAAACATTCTACGATGAGCTTTCTCCGTATGGTGAGTGGATTCTCACACCAGAATACGGGTATGTCTGGCGTCCATTTGATATCGACATCGATTGGCGTCCTTACTTGCACAATGGTCGCTGGGTTTGCACAACATTTGGTTGGACGTGGATTTCCGATTATGTTTGGGGTTGGGCACCCTTTCATTACGGGCGTTGGTATCTCGATCCCGTGTTTGGTTGGATCTGGCAGCCCGGAACAGTTTGGGCACCAGCATGGGTAGAATGGCGGTTTTGGAACGGTCACTATTGCTGGGCACCTCTTCCTCCCGGCGTTACTATTGGAAGAGGATTTCGCGGCAGCCGTTATCATTGGTCGGCGTGGAGCGTTGTGCCATGTCGATTTCTCACCGCACCGTACCTCCAACGCTACTGCTTACCTTATTCTCATGTCAATACCATTCTGCAGCATACCACTATCATTGCAAACACAACCGTTCTCAACAATACCCCCTACTTTACCGGACCTGCGTTGAGTGATGTTGAACGGTATTCTGGAAAGGTAACACCTATGGCACTCAAAGTACTCAACACAGCGTCGAAATCTTCAATCAATGAGCATGATAACAGCGTATCGCTGTACCGCCCTGACGTACATGATACGGAAGGGAAATCCTCCTCCGCAGCATTTCGTCCTGCAAATGCTGTACCAGCACACCAAGCAAGAAGCGGTAAAGCTTCCGTACTGCTGACTACTACCCCCGAAGAAGCAGAACATACCATAGCACCAAAATCTCGCCCACTGGAACCTACTTTAACCCGCGACCCAGCAAGCCCTACTCTGACACCGCCAGCGGAAAAACTACGCCCTTCAGTTATCCACGAAGAATCAGGAAATGGGAAGAAGCCCATTCCTCTTCCAACGCCCGCAGAAGAACGTCCACCTCAATCCCCTCAGCCATTGCCTTATGCTCCAGAGCAAAGCTCCCCAAATCGCACAACAAAGCCTGTAGAGCAAGCTCAACCTCGCGAGGTACTACCTACTCCTACACCCTACACCAAGCCACATTCTTCTTCAATACCACAACAAACGACACCAACCGAGCAGCGTACACAAGCGCCTATGCAGAAGCGTACCCTCGAATCACAAGAGCAACAACCGTACCGCAAGCCTGCCGAAACACCACAACAACGCGATGGAGAAGCCAAGAAAATGCCTTCTGAGCCAGCAGAGCAACCCATACTCAAGAAGAAACATGACTAGTGTGAAGCTGCTCACAACCCATCATTGATACACCAATACTCATATCATAACACATATACAGTACAGTATAGCACACGGTAGTTTCATGACATGTTTCATTCCCATTTAGGGAGAACATACCGTTTGTACCAACTGTGCTCTCACGCCATGCTCGAAGAACTGCTTGGACAAGACAATTTGGCTTTGCATATTGCAGCATCAAACATATGCTGTTGTTTTCATACACTCCTCATATTATTGCTTATTTGCTTGTTTCATTATGCAGTCATTCGGTGTTATTGGTCTTGGGAAATTAGGGCTATCAATGGCTATTGGTCTTGCAGCACAAGGGCGCTTAGCATGGACAATGAACCGTAGTACAGAACAGCGCAATGCCGCGAAGTTTCAGCTTCCGCCGTCGCTACCGATGTATAACTCTATCGATGCTATACCGTCGCCTACCCCTTGTACAATTATCGCAGTTGCAGATAACGCTATCGAAGATGTCGCAGGAGTACTTGCTCAGCACTTTGGCAACAGACTCAATGATCTTGTTGTGTTACACTGCTCGGGCTCAAAAAATCGCTCTGTTCTAGCATCCTGCGAAGCCTGCGGTGCCATTACACTCGGATTACACCCGTATCAAACCTTCGGTATCACAACAGCAAAAAACTTCAAGGATATTGTTTGGGGTGCAGAATATCCACCAATAGAACCCTTCAGAACTATTGCGGAACAATTTGCTCAGGACCTTGTATATACCCTTGGTGGTAAGATTGTTGCTCTTTCAACTCAAACTCTCGCACACAAGCCTGTATATCACGCCTCGGCAGTCTTTGCAGCCAACTATATGAATGCTCTTGTTGGCTTAGCAGCACAGACTGCGCAGTATGCAGGTATCGAGCCTGCTGAGTTTCTTCCCCACATCTTGCGCCGTGCCCTTGAAAATGCACTCACGGGTCTTAAGCAAATTGGTACCGGAAAATTCCCCTTGACTGGGCCCATATCACGTGGCGATATTTCTACACTTCAAGAACACATTGCACATTTTCGTGCTCTCGATGACTCAAGCGCTATCATTCGCTCTTACTGTCATCTAGGGCTTGCAACTGTAGAATTTGCCTTTCATCAAGGTATAGTGAGTGCATCACAATATCACGCGATTACAACGCTTTTTCAGCAAGAGCTCAGCGCCTTAGCATAGCGTTTCTCTATCATGATGATTAGTAGCATCAAGAGTAGTGTCTAGACGCCCAACATCTGTAATAATTGTGGTCTCATGAATACTCTACTACGTCTTCATAGACTATGCAGGTATGACGCGGCTAGTACGCTGCTTGTCATACTAGCAACACAAGCATATTCACAGGTTTCACTGGCACCTGTGCAGTATGGCACCTATATTTCCCAATTATCACCCCGCCCTCCACACTACATTCATCATTTCGCCCTTGAACACTTCAATGAAAGCTCTGGCTTTGCCAACGAAGGCGTTGTCAAAATTCATCAAGATCGTCATGGATTTCTGTGGATACTTACCGAAAAATCTCTATTTCGCTACGATGGACAGAATTTTCGGAGTTATACACATAACAAAGACGATAGTACATCGTTACACAAGCCGTTTTACGACAACTTACATGAAGATAGGCATGGTGTCTTGTGGATTGTTGGAACATATGGGCTACAGCGGTACGATGCAGAGCGAGACTGTTTTCAGCGCATCTCTATCAGAACATCATCAAATCAGTTACTCACGACAAGGATTCTGTCTGTACACGAAGATATACATACTGAGCATCTGTGGCTCGGCATTGGTAAGGAAATTTGGCTTATCCACCGAGAACAGTATTTTGTCATGCGCCGCCATGTCTGTTTTCAAAATAGTACATCCGACTTCCATCAAGCTCAACGCATAGTTGCTGATAGCGCAGGACGGCTGTGGATAGCAAGCTCTGAAAGTTCGAGTATTCATATTGTTGATAGCAGAGTATCGCAATCTCATACGACATTTCACCTTGACAGTAACAACCATGCATGCTTTCTTATACATCAGGATTCTTTGTGGACAAGCTCGTCTCGTGGGATTATCTTGTGGAGCATTCGCCAGCAAAAACCCTTATGTATTTATCCGCTATCAGAATACTCCACTCCACGCTCCCCTGCCACAGGCTTGCCGCAGATACCTTTCACATCTATCTTGGTGCGCGACATGCTGCGCGATAGCAAAGGACGTGTATGGGTTGCCACAGATCAGGGAATTATTGTGATATATCCCCAGACCCAACAAATGCAGCGCTTCCAAAGCGATCCATTCAATCCTCGAAGCCTCAGTACCAACGACATCACAGCACTGTATGAAGACCGCTCTGGCTGTATTTGGATTGGTGAGGGTGTGTATGGATTACATAAGTACACACCTCTTCAGTATCAATTCCAGCTTTACCGCCACATTCCTTACACAACCAACAGTCTTAGCAACAACTACATTCGTGGCATCGCGGAAGACCCCGATGGCAATCTATGGGTAGGAACACAATTTGGCGGACTTAATCACCTTAACCGTCGTACTGGACAATGGACACGGTTTTACCGTGATTCTGTACGCTCAGTATCTCGACTTAACATCACTGGCAATCATATTCGTAGCCTGTGTGTTGACCGATACGGTATTCTATGGGTTGCTGTACAAGGTTCATCTCTTTGTACGCTAGATACCAAGCACCCAGAACGCGGTTTTACTGCC
>JANWZB010000106.1 GCA_025055035.1 Candidatus Kapaibacterium sp. | reverse complement strand
CGAGCGGATTTGAACCGCTGTACAAGGTTTTGCAGACCTCTGCCTAACCGCTCGGCCACGTCTCCGTTGTATGTGCTGTAGGCGAACCCATTGCCACACAAAATTGGAGTACAAACATAGAACTTTTTTTGCTAACAACCAAATGCTATGCTGTACGCTGTCTTCTGCTGAAATGCAGAACGTTCAAACAAAATTCAATAGAGTAAAAAGGGATTACTGCGTCGCTCTGTGCCTATAGTTGTACGGCTTCCATGGCCTGGCAGGACAACGGTGTCGTCGTCGAGAGTCAGCAATTGTGTTCGGATGGAATGAAGAAGCGCTGCTGTATCACCTCCGGGTAAATCTGTGCGACCAATGCTGCCGGCAAATAGTGTGTCGCCAACAAATGCCAGTTTGCGCTTGTGGTCAATCAAGCATATGCCGCCTTCGGTATGTCCGGGTGTATGGCGTATTTCAAACAGCCATGAACCAACTGCTAGCGTATCGCCAGCGTGGAGATACATATCTGCCTTGCAGGCTTCTAGCTGAAATGGTAGGGGGAAGCTTGTGTGTGCATTCGGGTTAAGTATACGATACTCATCGTCGGGGTGGATAGCAATTTTTGCCTGTGTAGCGCGTTGCAATTGTGCTGCATCGCCTGTGTGGTCCCAGTGAGAGTGAGTCAGTATAATATGCACAATCCGAACGTTCTCTTGCTGGGCATGGCTAAGGAAGTAGTCTGTGCTACCAAGAGGAGTATCAATAACAGCGGCAACTCCTTGCTCAGCGTCGGTAACCATATAGCCAAATGTAGCAGCAGGACCGGCTTCAATGGGGAAAATCTTGTTCATGTACAACCTCGTAGAGCAATATTCAAGACAGGGGGTGTTGAGATGTGCATAATATGTCCTAAAAGCTACGCCCTCCGCTCAGATTAATGCGCAGGTCGATGCCAAACTGTGTACTAATATTCCCAGCAGCGTTTGCTCCTTCGGAAATATTCCCTTCGAAGCGGAAGAACAGGCGTGCCGATACTTGCTTGCTAACGGTATAGCGCATTGATGGCTCGAAGAGAATATTACGTGTGCCATCGATGCGACGCGGACGATTGCTCAGAGCATCGCTCGGACGCGGAAGAATATTGACTGCCGAGCGCAAGTTCTCTTTATACGATGCCTGTAGCCCAAACTCAATATCATTCGTGAACTCAAAATCAATACCCAGCAGTTTCAGAAGGCTTAGCCCACCAATTTTGGGAAGCTCGAAGCCACGGCGCTGGTAAGTCGCTTGCAGGGTAAACTCGATGGATTCTTCACGCTGAACAATTCCAATTTGAGATTGCGAAATACCCATACTAGTTTTTGTTGCTAGCCGCGCACTGCCTTGTAGGATACCATCAACAAACTTATCATCGAACTGTGCTGTAATGCCAATTAGCGGCTCAAACGAGCTTTGTATAGACTGCTGGTCGATGACTTCGACACCCGCTTCTCGACGCCGTGTTGCGGAATATCGTCCTTGATATCTGCTTTCCAGCGAGCCACTGCGCAGGATGCCCTGCAAGGCAGGTAGTTGCTCTATGCCATTCCAGCGCAAAGCAAAATTCAGCGTTGGAGCGATAAAGCGTGCAGAGCTATCTGCAATGCTCAAGAGTTCTGTGCCTTGCAAGAAAGCTGCATTAAGAATTGCTTGGCGCTCTCGTGTTGACAGCGAGTCATTGCCTGCAGTACGCTCGATGCGCTCTCTATACATCCGCTCAACAGTGCCGAGAGGATCTATGGGGTTAAGTAAAAAGGAGCGTCCGTACGACCACAGATTGATTTCGTTTAGCCGATTGACCTGCTGTTCACTGACCTGCTGAGTAATGCGATTATACACGCTTTCTTCTTTGGTTTGCCATGATATCTCAAGCTGGAATCCGGGAATAATATCGCGTTGTAATCGAATATCTATGGTGCGACTAGTTTTATTGATGTCTGGAAGGTCGAAGCCAATCGGTCGAATCCCCTGCATTTCACGGATGTCGAACCACGGGAACGAAGTGCGCGGCTGAAAATAAAGAGTATTGTGCGGTTCGCTAACAAGACCAAGCTGGTACTCCAATGAAGGACCTGATGTGAAAAATCCTGTGCCACCACGCACACCGGGATGAGCTGCATTCCCTTGTTGTGAAAATGTCAGGACAGCTTGATCCCAATCAAATAATATGCTTTTGATGCTGCGTGCTATGCTGCTGAGAGAGTTTGAGTCCGATAATGGAGTACTGGGCGGTAATATGGTTCCTTGTGGGGAGAGCTGAAATCCGCTTGGGGGTGTGTCGAATGGAGAAGGTGAACGCAAGTCAGGAAACAGTGTGTTACCTAAATCTTTCAGGCGCACGCTGAAGGTTGCATTCAGGGTGTTTTGATAACCCACGCCAATATTTAAACCTGCGGCATCCTCTGGAGTAACTGTTGGTATGCCTGAGGCTCGTGGTGTGGGGGAATCGAACGCAGGACGCAAGAGACGTTCCCAGCCATACTGAACAGCATAGTTGCCATTCACAGAAAAAAATCTGCTTCCACCAAGAAATTCGGGCAGTTTAGGACGAAACATAATGCGCACATTTTGCCCATGTTTTGTGTCAAGTCCAAGGTTCAAGAGCGTTGTGCCACCAAAAAGGCTTGAAATATTGCGTCGCACTTCGCTTGCTGGCAACGGACGGTCGCGTGAACCGGGTTCAAGCCATAGCGGGACAAGTGTACCTACTGTATTGACAGCATAATCGAGTGTCGGATTCAAAAGCCCATTTTCTGAGAGCCTGTAGCTCAATTGCAATTGGCGTGCAGCCTCGAAGTTAAGGATATTTGGTATACTCGCGTCCGGTTGAATGCGAGAGATTTCGCGCTGAAAGCTTTGATTAGCGTCGATGCTCGCAGCAACAGTGCTAGGCAGAACGAAGATTGTCCACGCACTGAGCCATTGGAGGACGGGGAGGGATTGTGCCCAACCAAATGGCTGAATAGGGATTTGAGCAAGAGTATGGTTGTATGCGGCACGAAAACGCCATCCTTCAAAAGTCTTGCTTGTAACAACAGGCGAACTTTCTCTGCGATAGACGTAGCTGTAATCAACATTGATGCGGTTAAGAATGTCGCGAAATAGAAAAAAATATATTGGGATGTTGAGCCGTGCACCAGTCACAGCAATCTGTACGTCTTCTTGCAATGTGCGCTGACCTTGTATGATAGCGTTGCGTGTTGAATCTTGCGCTTCTGGATTATTGGGAAAGCGCCTGCGTCCTTCGTTACTTGCAGCGCCAAGGAGACTAACATCGTTTTGCGGCAAGAATCGTGGGTCATTCGTGGATTGATTATAAGTAATAGAGAGCGGCAACACTGTACCACTCCAACTTTCGGGGAAAAAACGTTCAAAAGCAAACTGTCCTGTTACTGCGATTGTTGCACGATTGTTGCGATTGCCAAATCGTTCTTCGAGGCGTGTGAAATAGGGGGTTTGCAAATTCAGTGTGCCGTTGACGATGCCAATATCGGCAATTTTTGCTGATGCTGTCCCAACAGCAGCAAACTTCGACATCCAGTCGTCGGTAACATCTGGTCGAATAAGACGCAACTCATTTACCCAGAGAGACGTCGTGAGCTCAGAAGGAGCTGTTGCAGGGTTACGCACTCCAAAATTGACAAACTGAATGCGTGTGAGCGTTGGATTACCTTTGATGCGATATTCTCCAAGACTATCTGCCAAAGGGATAACTATTAATCCTGCAGGTTCGCCTGTGAGCTGGGTAATAGGTTTGTTGTTTGTCAGAGAGTCAAGCTCTACAGTAACACTTTGCCAGCCGGGTTTCAATGGAACGCTGTATTCATAGTAATTGAGTGTGTCGACACCAAAGCGGATAAATCCTATCGCTTGGGCATCTTGTCGTCGTGTCGGTATAATCGTAAGATTTTCTCCGCCGTGAAAGAAAAACTTCATTTGCTTGTAGAAAAATACATCGAATGGTCGAAAGAATCGCGATACTGAGCGTTCTTCTCCCTGACGCAAGCGATAAACTTGCAGTAATAGCGACTTTTCATCGCCGTATTGGTTAGGATTCAGAAAGTTATTACGGTTGAGAGGGGGTTGAACCCCGGGAGGCATAGTATAAAAGAATGGTGCACCAGAGTTTTCTTCGCGACTCACAAAGCCTACAGTAAGTGTAGTA
This sequence comes from Candidatus Kapaibacterium sp., assembly GCA_025055035.1. Lineage (GTDB taxonomy): Bacteria > Bacteroidota > Ignavibacteria > Kapaibacteriales > UBA4661 > PH2015. The sequence continues at coordinate 5,998 of JANWZB010000106.1, read as the reverse complement.
GAGTCATACTGCGGAACACCACGTGGGCTAACGCCTACTTGCACAGGCTGCCGTATCCATTGTGAACCAACAAAACGCCAGTCTATAATTTGACCTTTGAAGCGCCCACCCACCCACAGAACGCGTACATACTGAATGTTTGTGAATAGTGGCTCTCCCACTGCTATACGCGCACCGCGTAAGGGAATGCGTAGCGTCATCCAACCATTGACGGCATTCACAAACTGCGGGTTAGTTGCACGGTCGGGTGTAAGATTGACCTCATAGCGAAAGTAGTCATCTGCACGCGCGATAACCTGACCATTATTTTTGTTGAGAACTTCCGTATCGGGAAACTGAAAATCAATAAAGCGACCATTTCCTTCCAAGCCGTTAAAATACACAAAGTCTGAGTCGCGCTGGAAAGCATTTGCTGCTGGTGTACTAAAGCGTTCGGCGTCGTAGCGAAAGTTGTCGCGCGATGGGTCGCTTTCATTGCGGACAAAGCCTGTATATGGCGTACCACGCGGATACTTTAAGCGCACAAGTGGAGGAATACCTGTAGTATCACCGCGTTCCTGTGCATCGTTCAGTCCATCGATTCCCACATCCTCTCCAAGCTCACCTTCAGCAATACGGTCGTTGGGAGTTTCTCGTCCGGGAAGGATGCCATCCTCAGTATCAAGGATACCATTTGGAATCACATCTTCGTTGATTTGCCCGACATCAATGAACATTCTCGTTTCGGGGTCAATCTGGTTGACGCGTAGGACGATTTCAATGAAGTCCATGTTTTCGTTATCAAAGTTCAAATTGAACGCCGATAACATGCGCATAATACCGCCCCAGATTTTCGTTTTTTCTCGATAGCCAAAGAGCGACCTGCGCAATACGGGGTCTGCAGTACGTCGCTTATATTCTGTTGTATCTCCAAGCCCTTGTGGTGGTGGCTGTGGGTTTGCGCGGTAAGTAACACTATCGAGAAATTCTGAATTTGTGTTGTAAATGCCGCGTTCTAGGGGGTTAAAGTCTATTTCTAGGGGGCGTAACGGTGGTGTGCCGCCCAGCCCTACAGCTATCGCACGATTAGGATACACTTGGTTGACGGGTATGCGCCCTTCGTTGAAGGCATACCAGCGAATAGCACCCCGGAACAGTTGTACAGAGTCGAGGCGCGATGAAGAAATCGCACTGAGATTTCCCAGTCCGTTTGTCTGAGGCGGTGAAGCGTAATGCCATTGCGCTGGCTGAATACCAAGCGAGTAAATGCGCTGCGTCGCTTCAAAATCATCGATGTAAATCGCTGCATTGTTGCCATCTTCTGGAATCTCTGAGACACGAGTGTTGGGGTTAGAGAGCGACCATGCCGCTTCGCCTTTAACGCTGAAACTAGAAGGAGCTTTTGTGTTGTAGAACGGGAGAGCGTCGAGCGCTTTGGTAAGCCAATCTACATTGAACTGAAGCTGGCCATCGACCCCAATCATCGTGTTTGTAAAGGGCTCTTCACTTAGACGAATCCGTGCCGCTGGATTATCCTGAAAGTAGTGTACCAGTGTCATGCCAAGGTCCATCTTGACGTCGCGCGAACGAAGAAACGATTTAGTGTCCAAGTCGAGCCGCAAGCCAAGCATGCTGCGAGTTGCTAAGTTAAAGGCATCGTTTTGTTCGTATTCGACTTCGACATTTGCGTTCGGTAGCAGCGCTTGTGGGTTGAGAAGCTCCACCTGACCAGTGAAGTATTCTACGCGGTAGTCTTGGAACTCTGTGAGAAGCGCGCCATTGAGACGAACTTTCACGCTTCCGGGAGCGAGATTAAAAGCATTTGGGAGTGTAATGCGGTTACTTGCCTGTCCAGAAACTTCACCTGAGATGACAAAGCGGTCGAACTGAGCATTTAAGCGTGCTGCGTCGCGTGTTGTGTCATACACCGCTGAGAAGATAAACTGCTGTGCTTGCTCAGGAGAGCCTTTCTCTGTGAAATAATCAATAATGCCTTGACGAAATGGTTCAAGGCTCATGAATGTGATTTCCCCGCGTGTTTTGTCGAAGATGTACGGTAAATGAATGTCGAACACACCATCAGGTGTGGCAGCACCACTTGTATTATTGACTTTGTCAACGCCTAGTACTGTTGCAAGCTTGTCTTGTGTTCCGGGAAGAATGTCTGTGGAATCATTGTTCTGTCGGAGATACCAGAAGTTGATGCGAGTGTCTTTGGGGTCAGTGCTAACATTTGTTGCTCCGATGAAATAGACATTTTGGCGCTGCCGTGCCCAGATATTGCGGAATGCAGGCTGCATATTTGGTCGATAGACGAGCTGAAGCACAAGAATACGCGCGGAATCTGCTGGGTCGAGTGTATTTTGTAACGTGCCAATAACAATATCGTCGTCGGGGCTTTGTGTTGGTCCTTCCATGCGGTAGGCAATAGCATAGCTGCGGTCTCGGCGTAAGTTGAGAATGCGTAGTGTTCCTAGGTTTTCATCGAATGTATAGCGTTCGCCATTGCGCAAGAGACGGAAACGTCCTTTCTCGACAAAACCAGCACTAATCTTTGTTGTATCGTAAATAGCTCGCTTTTCCTCTATGGTGTATGCTGGGGTTTCGTTGATAACAATGTCTCCATTGGCAATCGAGAGCTGGCGTAGGGTATCGAGAGCAATAGCCTCGCCGGCTTGAACATCGCGCAGGTCTGGTGTACTTTCCCATACTTCCAGTGCTTTAATACGGTAGAACTGTGTGTTTACCGTTGCTTGCAGTGGGAAACCACCTCGCTCGAACACTGGCCATACAATTTTCTTATGCGCAATGTTGATAAAGAAGTGATTATCGGCATAATCATATGCCCGCAGCATGATAGGCTGCCGTACTGAACCACCTTTCACCGTAGCAACGCGGCTCTGACCGCGCCGGGTCGAAGCAACTGTTTTTAAATACACTGGTCCGAACTGAAAGTCTGCTCGCACACCAAACAGTGCTTGGCTTCCGCCGATAAATGCCGAGGGTGAATTAAGGCTGACATTTCCAAACTCGATGCGCCGGAAGATTTCGTCAGGTTCTCCGTCATAGGCGAGGCGTGTAAGATTGTCAAATTCAAACTGACGGAGTGTGTTCATATCGAGGTTAATGTTGAACTTATCACCGAGCCGAGCATCGACATTAGCTTGAACATTGGGCTGAAACAGCGGTACCCATTGCGTTTGACCTAAGGTCGAAGCTTGACCGGCAAGGCTTGTGTTCCACATCGAGCCGATACGAAGGTTAATTTCGATATTAGCGTTGAGCCGTAGTTCTGGTTTTCCGAAAACAGTCGTAACAGAAGCTTGGGGAATGGGGATACTGAGGTTGCTCGCTTGTGCGAGAATGCTAGATAGCTCAAAACGGAATGGGCGACGGAAATCATACGCATGGGCAATGGAATCCTGTAGCTGTTGACGTAGAAACTCTGTGCGGTATTGCAAGTATGCTTCAAGTGGAAAACGCAGCGATGGACGATATGCTGTACCGAATAACTTGTCGCTCAAATTCATGATTATAGCGCGAGCAAGCTGTGTTGAATCATAGCGGGCATAGAAGCTGTAGTATGGTGCGCTAAAGGCTACACTTCCTATATCCTTGCGCACAACAGCACCACCAACAACACCGCGGCGGATGTTTAAAGAATCTGCTAATGCTTGGACATCAATGTTTGGCTCGAAGAGGAGCGGTAGGCGCTTGGCTGCAAGGGTGCGAATGCGTGCTTCTGTGCTGAGTTCGGTCTGAACGCTGATGGATGGTGTTGTGCTGTGCATAATCTCCTGCTGTACGGCGGGCTGCGTGGGTGTTTGTCGCGCATGCGATGACTTGATAATGTCTAGCGCACTATCCCGCAGAGACGTAGCAGTGGTAGCTGTTTCACGCAGCATATAAGACTGCTCCGATGGTGCGGTGGCTGGGGCTTTTCGAGGAGCAGCGTTCAGGCTAAATACAAGCAGCAGTGTTGTGAGAAGAGTCGCCATTCCTTGTTCCCATGAACGGTAAGCGCTATGCGCTCGGGCAAGCTGCAGGAAAGGTATTTGCACACACAATTTCTTGTGATACACAGGGTAACGCATGCAGCTATCGGAAAGTTGAATAAAGGTGGTTGCTGCGCCAGCCAATGAGGACATAGCAAATGAATGAGGTGAGGCGCTACACGCATGTAGTGCTATGCTATGACATACACCCATATACAGGAGCTTGTATACGCTCCCGAGCATAGCAAAGACCTAAGGAATTCAAGATGTATGTGAACGTAGAGGTGTGCCGATAGGCTCGCAAGAAACGATGAACGATGCTAGGACTTATGTACAGTGTCTCTTAAAGAGAGCAGGGTGTACCATATGGGCTCCAAATTTACAACCTGCAGAGTGTTTTTTGAAAATAAAATTTCTTCGTATCGCGTATTTTTGCTGGAGTGATGCTTCAAGTAGCAATGAGTTGTCCATTTACCTGTATCTCCACATGCGTATTCCTTTAGATGACGCTGTGCTGCAGACAGTCGGTACATTTGCAGATGAGCTTGGCGTTGAAATATACGTTGTAGGCGGATATGTCCGCGATGTACTACGGTCTGCTACACGCAAAGATATAGATTTCACGCTAGTTGGAGATGCTGTGCGGTTTGCACAGCGCCTTGCTCAGCGCATGGGGTCGCATGCAGTTGTATATGAGCGCTTTCGTACGGCACTTGTACCAATCCGTACATCGGAGGGTCTATACCACTGTGAATTTGTTGGGACACGGCGCGAAGAATATATGCCGCATAGCCGCAAACCAATAGTCAAAGAGGGTACGCTTGAGGAGGACTTGCGACGACGGGATTTTACGGTGAATGCAATGGCTGTCTGCCTCAACCAGCATCGCTGGGGTCAACTCGTGGATATGTTCGGAGGGCAGCGCGATATGGCAGAGCAAATACTGCGTACTCCTCTAGACCCGTTTACGACGTTCAGCGATGACCCCTTGCGTATGATGCGAGCAGCGCGCTTTGCTGCACAATTAGGATTCCGTGTTGAGGAAACTGCGCTAGCAGCAATGCAAGCAATGGCAGAACGGATTAGTATTATTTCCCAGGAGCGCATTACCGATGAGCTTCTCAAAATACTCGCCGCGCCAAAGCCAAGTATTGGCATAGACTTACTCTTTAAAACGGGGTTGCTACGCTATGTATTCCCTGAACTTCATGAGCTTGCAGGTGTGGAGTTGGTGCATGTTGAAGGGCATGCCTATCGGCATAAGGATGTATTATACCATACGCTGCAGGTTGTTGATAATGTGGCAGCAGTGAGTGATAATCTCTGGTTGCGCTTTGCTACACTTATGCATGATATCGCAAAGCCTAAGACAAAGCGCTTTATTACGGGTGTAGGGTGGTCTTTTCATGGGCATGAAGAGCTTGGTGCGCGCTGGCAAGACCGTATCTTCCGCAAGCTCAAGCTACCACTTCAGCACCTGAAGTATGTTAAAACGCTCGTGCGGTTACATCAGCGACCAATGGCACTTGTTGATGACGAAGTTACAGACTCTGCTATTCGCCGCTTAATTGTGCAAGCCGAAGAAGCTGGGGATACGGCACTGAATGACTTGTTTATCCTTTGCCGTGCCGATATTACAACGAAAAATCCAAAACGAGCTGAGACGTATCTTCAGAACTACGATCTAGTCTACCAGAAAACGCTTGTGGTGCGAGAACGCGACAAACTGATGGCATTTCAGTCTCCCCTGCGTGGGGAGGATATTATGAGACTTTGTAATCTGGAGCCGTCGCGGGCTGTTGGTGTTCTGAAAACCGCAATAGAAACGGCCATTTTAGATGGGGTTATTCCAAATGATGCTGATGCTGCACGCGCCTATTTGCTCGAACACAAAGATACGCTACTGACACAACTCAATGCCCCTTCGAATCGCAGAAGTGATGTAGAACGCCGTCTAGCACAGCAACGCGAAGCTGCTCGCATCACGAAAAAATCATAGTATCATATGAAGCAAAAGGCAGTAA
>JANWZB010000105.1 GCA_025055035.1 Candidatus Kapaibacterium sp. | reverse complement strand
CTGCTGCGAGAATTCCGACGGCACCAAGCTTTTGCGAATAACTGACATCAACACCCCCTAACAGCGGTGTTGTAGGACGCCAGCGCCATTCCTCGTAGCGCGGCAATGTGTACGCACCAGCAAATCCACGAAAGCGAAACTCTGGCAATTCCGATGGCTGCGCAGTAATCACATTCACAACACCCCCAAGTGCACCTGTCCCATACAATGCTGATCCTGCTCCTTTGACAACCTCTATGCGCTCAACGTTGAACATCGGAATAATATCAAACTTTACGTCGCCACCGTCAGCAGACAGCATCGAAAAGCCATCCAAAAACATACTCACGCGCGAACCAAAACCTAGCGAAAAGCCCGAAGAACCCCGAATATTTACTTGGTCGCGAGCAACATACACACCCGGAATATAGCGTAATGCATCATCAATGCGAGTGATGTTACGCTGTTGTATGCCCTGTGCATCAACAGTCGTAATGCTGATTGGAACATCTTGGGCAGCTTGAGCACGCTTTCCCGCAGAAACTACAACGTCGTTCGTTCGCAAAATCTGTGCACGAAGGCTGATGTCCAGCATAACCGTATCATTGTCGCGTACAACTACCTGTACTTTTTTTGTTTCATAGCCGACAAAAGCAATCAGAAGTGTGTACGTCTCGGCAGGGATGTTTTTAATTAGAAACACACCTTCTTTGTTGGAATACGCTCCAAAAGCCCGCCCTTCAACACGTACCGATACCCCCGCAAGCCGTGCTCCTGTCTCGCTATCCCGGATCACACCCCGTATGCTTCCTCCAGCAATACTCCATAATGGACACAACAGCACAAGCAGCATAATCCAGATAGTCATCGAAGTAACTACGCGCATAGCGTTCCCAGCAAAGTGTTCAACAAGCATGATTTATAGCTTATACACTACCCAACCAATCGCACTATAGCATACATCGCTACCAAACTACAACATCTTACAGATTTCCCAAAACATGACGCCCCTGCTTGCGCACAAGACAGGGGCGTCTCGCATTTATGACACGAGTGTTCTTTTCCTTATCAGCGATTCAGGACAATTTTCCCAGTTTTGATAGTACCATTGACTTCTACACGATACAAATAGACACCCGACGGCACAAGATTACCGCTGTTGTCATCACCTTCCCAGATTGCTACATGGTAACCTTGTGGGTGCGTTGGGTTCTCGACCAACGTTTTTACTTCATTCCCCATCGAGTTGAAGATTTTCACAGTTGTCGCTCCAGGCTGGCGCATACCATAGCCAATCTGTACAATCGACGATGATGGGTTGGGCGATGCACTCACAGCCTCGACATATTCATCGGAGTTACGAACACTCACTTGCGGGGCAACCATTGGGAAATAAACATCCACACGACCATCACGGTTGTTAGGGTCAGGTGCTGGCATCGGCATACCACCGGATCGTTCTCCGCCGGGACCGTCATTAACAACAAAGTTGAGCGCCATAATTACTGTTCCGGGTGGCAAGTTTGGGAAAAAGCGTGATGGGGTCATTCTTAAATCCCAGATGTCGGGTGAACCTGCACGAGCAGTAAAGCGACAGTGCGGAGGATTATCACGCCAACCACCCTGTACACCTTGCCAGCGGTTTGTGTCTGTTCCACGAATTGTCGTATAACCACCGTGAAACCAACATTGCTGAGCACCACGCATTGGCTTTGCTGTTGGGAAGTCTACAAGTGGATGGGTCAGCGTACCATTCACCGTCAATACAATTTCCTCGTTCATGTGAAACGGGAACTTATTCACAGAGAACCCAGCAGCGCGCAGGTTTGCAGGACCTTGCTGAGCAAATGTGCTAGCAGCAAAGCATAGCACGCAGAGACTAGCAACAAAGAACCGTATCTTCATAGAAGTGCTCCTTGAATGGAAGAAGTGTGAGAAAATAGTAGGGAACATAGAGTGATACAGGAACAATACATCACACAGTGAGCAGGAAAGATATAATAAAGTATGGTATAAGTCAAGTGGCAAAAACAGGAACTGTGAATGCTACATTACCAGTGCTTGCATTATGCTTGGTTATGGGTTTTGCTCCATAAGTGGATTTGCATTCATTTCTGTATCGGGAATTTTCCAAAGCAGTTGTGGTGAATCAAATGGCAGACGTTGATTAGGATTCAGCGGATTAATGTTGATTGCTCTCATACGCTTAAGGCTTTGAAAGCGATCGCCTTCAAAGATAAGCTCCATAGCACGTTCGCGGCGGATAGCATCGCGCAGCGCTGTACCACTAAGACCTGTAAGCGGTGGGATACCAGCACGTGCCCGCACAGCATTCAGATCTGCTAATGCCCCTGCAGCATCGCCTGTTTCTGCACGGCATTCGGCACGTGTCAGATATACCTCGCCTAGACGAATGACAGGAATATTCATCACAAAAGCAGCGAATTTGTTGATAAACAGACGGTTTGGCGGCGCACCCTCATCTTGGAAAAATGCGCGGCGCTTATCGTTTGCCGGAAACGAAGCAATAAGGCGCTTCAGCGTGTCAGATGCAGACATAAATGGCACAAAGAATCCATCATAGCGCGTAGCATCACCGATGCCGTTGTTGTTGTTATCATCACGATTGCGAATATCGAAAATGACTTCTGGTGAACCACCACCTTTTGGTGCGTTTTCTCCGAAGACAGTATTGAGATCAGCAAGGCGATAGTTTGTGTTTGCGATTACCCGCGAAGCCGCTTCTGCAGCACGTGCAAAGTTGTTCTGTTGGAAGTACACGCGCGACAAAATCCCAGCGGCTGCTCCCTTCGAGGCACGCCCCGGAATATGACCCGGAGCACCAGCTACAGGCAAGAGATTCTCTGCTTCAGTGAGGTCTTTAATGACTTGATCATAGACCTCAGCCACTGTATTGCGTTTGCGCGGTCCCTGAGAATTCGGAGAAGTTGTCGGCTCAGTACGAATGATGACACCCGGATGCGTATTGTTCATCGTTGCACCGAAAGGCAAAGCAAACCAGCGAACAAGCTCGAAGTGGAACAGCCCGCGTAAAAAGAGCGCTTCACCACGAATCCGATTGCGATTTGCTTCACTCAGGTCGCTCACACTGTTTAGTCGTGCGAGAACGTTATTAACACGGTTGATTCCATCGTATGCGGCACCCCAATGACCACGCCCATGCGCATTAAAAAAGTTCAGGTTGCGGTTGGCATACATACCTGTGTGGAAGTCTAAATTTCCACGCTCTGGCAAAGCAAAATCGCCAAAGACTTCAGTCATGGTGAGCATATCACCGCCCCACATATTTCCACCTTGAATAATCTGATATGCACCTGTGATTGCTGTTTCTATACCTTGAGCATTTGTCAATGCTCCGTCAGCATCAAGGTCCTGCAGTGGCGGTAAATTAAGAAAGTTAGCACAAGAACTTAGTATCGCTGCAGCCGTGAATACTACAGCAGAGGTTTTGAGAAGATAGAAAAAAGTTTTCATAGCGTATTTCGAAATGGAGAAGTTCAACAACGACGCAGGAGATTGCATTGAACACAGTAGCTTCACGATACTAGAAGCCAATATTGAGGTTAACATTCACTCCACGTGCCTGTGGCGGCGCAAGGAACGTTACGCCTTGACTGAAGTTGCGGTCTTGAGCACCAGACAGGTCGCGTACAACTTCCGGATCCCAGTAGGGAAAGCTTGTCAGTGTCCAGAGGTTGAAGCCGTTGATTGCAATCCGCACACTTTGCAAGCCTATGCCTGAGAGCCATTCTGATGGTAAATTATACGCGAGCGTCAGACTACGCAACCTTACGAAATCTCCGCGGAACAAGTGTCGGTCGGTATTAAAGTCGTTGTAAATACCCTGTGTTGTCAGCGCAGGAATTGTTGTTTGGTCACCTTCTTGACGCCAACGTGTGAGTGTAACGTCCCGACGCTGGTTCAGTGTTCCTAATGCACCGAATGTTCCAAATGCTGTCCACTTTGCCGCGTCATCGTAAATTTGGTTACCGAAGGCAAAGTTGAAGGTAAAGTTGAGCTCCAAGCCCTTATAGCGAAATGTGTTCGTTAAGCCACCAAATAATGTTGGATAGGGCTGACCAAGCGGCACGCGATCGTCGACGGTATAGCGGTCGGTCAAATCACCATTGAGGTTATAGAACAGCGGTTCGCCACCACGCACCGTGACGCGCACACGGTCGAACTGTTGTAAGCGTGGGTCATTGGGATTTTTACGCAAGTCGGAGTACGTAACTGTATTTCCCGGACGACGACGAACAACCTCAAGCTCTTGGGTACGGTCGTTGATACGTGCAAAGCGGTTGATGAAGAATGTTCCAACAGGAAAGCCTACTAATGCGCGTGTCTCGCCCTGACCGCCAATAGAGCCATCGGGTAAGCCGCCAAGGTCGTTAATGGTATTGCGATTAAAGGCAAGATTGAGGTCTGTTTGCCATGTCAGCTCACCAGTCAAATTGTGAGAAGTTAGCGTAAATTCCATACCCCAGTTGGTAATGCTTCCAACATTTCGTAGCACACTATTGAATCCAAGCGACGCTGGTACTGTTACTGGCAAGAGCATATCATACGACTCGCGATTATAGTAGCCAACTGCTCCTTGCAAGCGACCGTCAAGCAATGCCCATTCTAAGGCAGCATCGAGCTGACGAGCACGTTCCCATGTTAGGTCAAAGTTTGGAAGCTGCGAAGGACGAATAGCGGCACGTCCATCGTAGTTGCCTGATGGCGAGTACAAACCCCGCCATTGGTAGTTCCCAATTTCAGCATTTCCTGTGAATCCATAGCTTCCGCGTAGCTTCAGGAAGGAAATTATGCCGTTATCTTTCATAAATGGTTCTTCGGAAATGACCCACGCTGCTGAAAATGCTGGAAAAAACCCAAACTGATTGTTCAGACCAAAGCGCGAGGAACCATTATAGTTTGCTGTAGCACCAACAATGTAGCGGTCTTTGAACTTGTAGCTTAGGCGCCCAAAGTATGAGAGAAAACTAAAGTAGTTGTACACAGTATATCCCTGCGTCAGCACAGCATTGCCCGGCAGAGTGAGATAGGGATTAGCAAAACCACGCTGCCCACGAACACCGTTATCTGACTGGTCGGAGCGTTGGGCTTGCAAGCCAAGCGTTGCTTGAATGTCGTGGTCATCAGCAATTTTTGTATTGTAGGTGAAATAGTTATTTGTGTTCCAGTTAATGACTTGAACACGGCGCTGCTCAGCATAAGCAACAAAGTTACCCGCGTCATCGCGTTCACCACGAATAGCAGCACCTTGATAGAAATCTTCAATTTGATTCATTAGGTCAACACTTGCCTCCGAGCGGAAGCTTAACTCAGGAAGGATACGCAGCTCACCGTATAGCCCAGCAAGTGTGCGAAGTGTATTGGTATTGAAACGTGTATTTTCAAAGCGTGCAATCGGATTGACCCAAAAGTCGCGTGCGCGGAAGAATGTTCCATCGGGATTACGCACAGGGAAGATTGGCAGCGCACCCGATTGTGCCCATCCTAAACCTCCACCCCACGCTTCAGGAAATTTGTTCTGCACTGTGCGCGCTACCCCAACACTTACTCCGATAGTTAGAGCATCCGTCGCGTTATGATCAATATTCAAACGCCCACTAGTGCGCTCAAGACGATTTCCAATAACATAGGTTGTTTCATCACGGTAGGTTAGCCCTGTGAAGAACTTCGTTTTCTCGTTGCCACCACTTGCTGACACACTCGCTTCGTTTAAACGCCCAGTTTGGAGAACAAGACTGAGCCAATCAGTATTATTGCGCGGATCCATAACATTCACATTCCCAGGCCAGCGCACCGGACCAGATACAAGCCCACGCCGAATATCATTGTTCCAGGCTTCTGTGTATAGTTCTACGAATTCATCGCGATTTAGCACACGCACAATATTTGTCGGTCCGGTAAAACCAGTTGTCAGATTGACATTAAACTTCGTTGTACCTGCTTGACCGCGTTTTGTTGTGATAATCACAACACCATTAGCACCGCGAGCGCCATAGATAGCAGTTGCAGCAGCATCTTTCAATACGTCGATAGATTCGATATCTTGCGGATTCAAATCAACAAGGGCATTCGCGTTGTAGCCATTGCCTGCTGCACCATTCATTCCCGCAAAATCGCCCGATGTAATTGGAATACCATCAACCACATACAGTGGCTCAGTTGCCGAAGCAATAGAACCAACGCCGCGAATACGGACTGTAACGGCAGCACCGGGTGTAGCACCGTTTGCTGTAATGATTTGTACTCCCGCAGCCTTGCCTTGCAGCGCTTGATCGATGCTTGGTACTGGCAAATTTGCAATCTCATTTGCATTCACGCGCGATACTGCTCCAGTTACGTCTTTTTTCTGCTTTGTGCCATACCCAATAACTACCGCTTCCTCTAAGAGGAGCAGGTCGAGTTGCATTTGAAAATCTACCCGTGCTTCAGCGTCATCGACAACAGTTACTTTCAGCGTTTTTGTTTTGAAACCGATGTACGACGCTGTAATCTCGTATGACCCGGCAGGAACGTTGCGGATTTCGTATGTACCGTCTTTTGCAGTAAACGCACCGAGAACTTTCGAGCCAACCTTAATTTTAATACTAACTCCACCAAGAGGGGCATTTGTATCTTCGTCGGTAACCTTACCGACAACACGTCCTGCTGCTATTGCTAGTGCTGTACTAGTCATCAGCATGAGCGCAAGCATAGCATAGAAGCGCAAAAACGTCGTAGCAGCTGTTTGCATAGAGACTTAACGTTAGTTGAAGTGAAACAGGAATTGACAAAAGAACATGCACAGTATGCCTCTGTGTCCACCGATAGGCGAAACTTTTACGTTATCATTACTACGACTACGCATGTTGGTTCGTGCTGCATTGTACAGAGCTAGGACTGCTGGCAAATCGAGTTATACTGTTTGTTTACACGAACAAACCAGCACCTCTACGCAGCTTGAACGCTGCGGTGTATACTGTCGGCGTAGGTGTACATAAGAAGGCAATGCAGACAGCAGGAGCTCAATAAGCATTGTGCTTAGTTGTCGTTATCAAAAATAAGCCGACAGAGCCTCTCCGAACACAATTCTAAATTCTATCGTACCTCTTCGAAACCATCTCTGAACGAACACAATAGCCGAAATTACAGAATCGCATAGCGTTTGTCAAGTATTTTTTCACATGTTGTCAATATTCCACGTGCAGCTCGAATTGTACACCACAAACGCTTTCAAATCAAATATGCTGATGAAGCACAAACTACAAGTCAAGGAATGGCCTCATCGCCTCAAATTTCTTTTTTCCTATGCCTCTCACTCGCATAATATCTTCAATCGTGCTAAATGGTCGCTGCTGACGTGCTTCTATAATTTTCTGGGCTGTTGCCTCACCTACACCCGGCAGCCTCATAAGTTCCTGCATAGATGCAGTATTCAATCGAATTTTCCCCGATGTTATTTTCTGTACCGTCGGTCGCGAAGGGAATATCGGACGGCGACGAATGATTGTATCAGCACGGGCAAGCTCTTGTACAGCAGTTCCCTCAGGTGTAACACCCGTAAATCTCGTTATTTCAGCACTCGCGAGGCTATCAGCTAAACGAACAAGCTCACTACGAAACTCTTCAGTGTTTTGCGTGGGGAAAGGTGGTATATGCTTCAACACAAGACCTGCAATTGCCCCGATACAAAGCACCATAGCAATCACTATTTCACTCTGTGTTACTGGTATGACCGTCTGAATCTTACTCATTAATCGTGCTATGCCTTTAGGAAGTCGTTGCATTGAGTATCCTGAAAACGATTGTTTGATTCTTGCAGAGTTTTGCAGAAATTTGTGCAGTGTTAAACTACTAACCCTACAGCTGATTTCAAACTACGCGAGTTGTACGCTTTCGAAATCATATCATCATCTCACAATGAGCACAATTTGCCTTATCGAAGACGATACTATCACACGCAAACTTTTTGTTTTACTGCTGGAGCGAGCGGGCTTCGACGTCAAGGCTTTTGGTGATGGTACAGCTGCTCTGTCGTGGCTTTCTACACATTCCGTCGATGCTGTTGTCTCGAATATTATCCTTCCCGAAGGTATGAATGGAATTGATATCCTTCATCGTGTGCGTGCGCTTTTTGCAAATACTCGCATACCTGTCGTTGCATTAACGTCGTTTGCGAAACGTGGTGAACGTGAGCAGTATCTTAGTATAGGGTTCGACGGCTGCATTGCCAAACCTATCAATCCACAAACGTTTGCTGATGAATTACGAGTAGTGATACACATGCCACGCTCTTAAGCTCACGACAACTCACTCTGCAACCCTCGTATCTACATCTCCTATCTAGTACCTAGGCTGCGGTTGCAGGAAATCCCTATGCAGTTCTTTTCCAAGCGCTGTTCACAATCTTTATCTTTGATGAGCAGAAAAGAGTACTTTCCCAAGAGATTTCGACAAGAAAAGGCACGTGGAAAATTCTAGAAAAAGTGTATTTTGATGCACTCACAACTCTTGTTTGCTTGCTGTCAAATTATTTGCATGAAACGCACACTTGTAACTTCAGCACTTCCATACGCTAATGGCTATCTCCACTTAGGACATATTGCTGGCTCCTTTCTACCAGCCGATTTGTATGTGCGGTTTCTACGCCTTGCCGGCGACACTGTGTTGTATATTGGCGGCTCGGATGAATACGGAGTTGCTATTTCTATTGCAGCAGAAAAAGAAGGTGTTAGCCCACGCGATATTATAGACCGCTATCACACTGCCAACAGCACTGCTCTGCAAGCATTTGGGATAAGCTTTGATGTGTATTCCCGCACGTCGCTTCCTTTGCACATCGAAACAACACAAGAGTTTTTTCTTGATTTGCTTGCCAAAGGGTATCTTGTAGAAAAGGAAGAAGCTCAGTTTTACGATGCTGAGGCAGATATGTTTCTGCCCGACCGCTACGTAGAGGGTATATGCCCAAACTGCAGATACGACAAAGCACGAGGTGACCAGTGTGACAAATGTGGTGCATATTACAACCAGCTCGACCTTCAACACCCACGTAGCCTTGTATCAGGCAAACCACCTATTGTTCGCAACACAACGCATTGGTATTTCAAGCTTGGTGAATTTCAAACAATGCTCGAACATTACATCGAGCGCCACCGCACAACGTGGAAGGATAATGTTCTCCAACAAACACGCTCATGGCTTCATCAAGGTCTCGGAGACCGTGCCATTACCAGAGATTTATCATGGGGTGTACCTGTGCCATTAGAAAAAGCTCGCGGTAAAGTCATCTACGTGTGGTTTGATGCGGTTTTGGGATATATCTCAGCAACGAAAGATTGGGCAGCACAGAAGGGAACACCAGAAGCATGGAAGGAATGGTGGATTCTGCCTGAAGGCAAAACACAAGAAGAAGCTGGTATCGAGTACGTTGCTTTCTTGGGCAAAGACAATATTGTCTTTCACACAATTATGTTTCCTGCTATGCTCTATGCGCGTGGAAACTATATTCTCCCAACAAATGTTCCTGCAAACGAATTTCTAAACCTTGAAGGCGACAAATTTTCCAAGTCTCGAAACTGGGCAATTGACCTCCAAGACTATCTTGTGGATTTTCCTGAACCACAACATGTTGATGCGCTACGTTATGTACTTGCAATGAACATGCCCGAAACAAAGGACACCGACTTTACATGGCGAGATTTCCAGTCACGCATTAACAACGAGCTTGCTGCAATACTTGGGAACTTCGTGTATCGCGTAGCTCAATTTATCCATAAAAACTTTGAGGGACGCGTTCCTTCACTGCCCCACGACAAGGCTAAGCTACCCGAAGCATGGAGGGTTCTTACAACTGATATCGCAGCATACCACGCAGAAACTCCGGATGCCGCTGCTCATGCGCTCTACACAAAATACCTTCACTATTTTTCAACAGAAGATGTTCGTGTTATTGCTGCGTTTGTGCTTGGAACACGCAAAATTGAAATGCACTATCGAACATTCCGCTTTCGCGACGCTGTCAGTGAAACAATGCACCTAGCTCGTGCAGCAAACAAATACTTTAACGACACCGCTCCATGGAAAGCAATCAAGCAGTCCCCCAGTAATGCTGCAGTCACACTGTACGTCTGTGCTCAACTTGTCTGTGCTCTCGGGATTGCGTTTGCTCCTGTTTTACCGCATACATC
>JANWZB010000104.1 GCA_025055035.1 Candidatus Kapaibacterium sp. | reverse complement strand
TACCGCCAGTTGCTGATTATTTGTATGCACAGTTCGAGCGATACATCGAAACTGGAGCAGAAGTTGAATCTGCTGCACGGCAAATTCGTGAGGGTTTTTCCTATGAAAATCGCGTGTTTATCTTGATGAAAGTCTATGAGCTTGCCTCTGCTGACCAGATGGAGGAAGCAGAACGTGAAACGGCACGCGCTATCGGTCAAGAAATTGGTGTCTCTATTGAAGATCTTGCCTTCATCGAAAAAATCTACGACGTTCCCGAAGCTGCAAGCATTGAAACAACCAAGCCAACAATTATTCAATCTCTACGCGTCGGCGATATTCCCGGATACTCTGACATCGTTCTGCCCTACCAACGGCTCGATTTGGAGATTATGAAAATCGGGAATATCTACGTAGCGCTGCTCAAATCGCCCGGACATCCCGTTAGCATCGGCAGTGCGACAACTATGACGAAGAATCTTGGTGTACGGCTTGCCAACAAGATTCAACATAACCAAAACATAACCATCCACGACTACACAATCAACTATGAAGACCTCAACTTTTACTTCCAGCTCAAAACAAAGTTTGTTGTCCCTCTGACACTGTACGTCGCTAAAGGCATGAGTTTAGAAGGTCAGGAAGAGTTCATTATCTCTCGAATGTCGAGTTATGAAGACATCATGACCATTGAGTTCAACAGACTAACAATTGTACTCCGACCCCTTACTCCCCTCACAAACCTTACTGTTAATGGCATCCCAATTGACGAACAGATTTACGTTAATCTCAACGACGACATTTCGATTGATAACTGCCCTATCAACCTTCGCAAAATTGCTTTCCAAGAAGGGCTAGCAAACGATACATTCCCTCTGGAACCTGATAAGTATCAGTATAAAATTGGCAACCATAAACATTGCGACGTTATTATACCCGATGATGCCTCACAGTCATGGGATTTTCGTATTGTACGCCTTCCTTATGCTACAGGACAGCATGTTCTTCAGCTTGAACCAAAAGGTTGCCCTTACACACTTTTTCACAACTCACGTATTCTCAGAAAGCCTACACCAATCCCAGAACGCAGCATTATCCTGATTGACAAGTACGTTGTGAACCTCAATTTTAGCTCAGGCGTTGCTTCTGTTGAACCTTTCCGCTTTAAAGACTTTGTCGCACGGCAAATTTCCTATCAGTTCCAAGATGGCACTCAAGGTTTGGACGAGGTAAGCTTTGAGATTGATTACGGCGACCTTGTGGCTATTATGGGGCCCTCAGGTTGTGGGAAATCAACGCTACTGAATGTTCTCAACGGCTATAACAAGCCAAATAGTGGAACTGTTGAGCTTAATTCATACAACCTTCACAAGCTCTATCCATCGCTGCGCGACCATCTCGGTTATGTCCCTCAAGACGACTTACTGTTTGAGAATCTCACAGTTTATGAGAACTTGTACTATAATGCTAAGCTGCGCTACCCACGAAAATCCGAAAAGGAAATCAATGAACTTGTTGAACGTGTTCTTGTGGATATCGACCTTGCCGACAAGCGCGACATCCGTGCTGGAAGCCCCACACAGAGGACTCTATCGGGTGGTCAGCGCAAACGCCTCAATATTGGCTTAGAACTTCTTTCTGGAGCTGATGTTTATTTTCTTGACGAGCCAACATCAGGGTTATCATCGAAAGATTCGGAAAAAATTATCGAACTGCTACGTCGCATCAGCCTGCAAGGGAAAATCGTTTTCGTCGTCATTCATCAGCCGAGCTCGAAAATCTATAAAATGTTTGATAAGACCCTGTTTCTCGATAAAGGCGGGAAAATGGTCTTCTACGGGGACTCTATGATGGCACTTGCGTATTTCAAAGCGCACTCAGAGCTTTTTCAAGGCGAGGCTGTTTTCAATAATAAATTTGATGTTGTTACTGTTGCAGCACAACGCCCGTTTGTAGAACAGACTGAACCAGACCTCCTACTCGCAGTGCTTGAAGAACCACTACGTGATATCGACGGTGTGCCGTTGCCGCAAAGAAAGTACTCCCCAGACTACTGGAAAGAGCGCTTTGCTGAATATCGCAACAGCGTCAAGCGCCTTACAGTAGAAGACGCGAACCGTATTCCCCTGCCCCCTCCTCGCGAATACACATTTGGCGACAAATGGCGGCAGTTTGTCACTCTCTTGTCGCGAAACTTCAAAAATAAATTCCGCGACCGCTCAAATCTTCTCATTACGTTCTTAGAAGCCCCGCTGCTAGCCCTCACTGTCGCACTCATTCTTCGCCTCCTTCCGAATGCAACAACAGAATATAACCTGTTTCAGAATGACAACTTGCGCATATATATCTTTTTGGCAACTATTATCTCGATGTTTCTCGCTATGACTAACAGCGTGGACGAGATTATCAAGGATGCAGCAATTCTTCTGCGCGAGCGCATGCTCAACATCAGAAACACAACCTACTACGCTTCAAAATTCATCACCTTATTTGTTTTCTGCAGCGTCCAAAATGCACTGTTTTTGGCAGCCTCATTTCCCATACTCGAGCTTAGAGAGCTATATTTCGAGTATTTAGGATTCCTTACGATAGTATCATTCAATGGCATAGCTATAGGGCTGTTTATCTCCGCTATTCCCAATATATCGAGTAAAGCAGCGTTCAACATTGTACCGCTTGTCCTCATTCCACAGATCATCTTTGCTGGAGCGCTGATTCCATATAGCCAGATGGATCATCTCAAAATCAACCATAAACGCGACATTCCCGAAATTTGTCAGTTCATACCATCGCGTTGGGCATATGAAGGTCTCGTATCTTTACAATACTCCTTCAATAGCTACCAGCCTAAAGCAGACATTCTTCAGCGCAAGCTAATGCGTGGCATTGTTTTGTCGGATATGATAGACGCTCTTGAGAAAGAGCGCGATTCTCTAACTAGTGCTTACGAAGCACAGTATGCAGCAGATACTGCCGCACGTGCAGCAAAAATCGCTGAGCTCGATCAGCAAATAGCACAAAACCAAGCAAAGCTTGCCGAGATGCAGCGCAGTAAATCTACGCTTGACTCAGCTATCGAAGCAAATCGTCTCCTCATTAAGAAAAACATAGGCAATCCTGAGATTCTCAAGAAGTATATTCAGGATCTACAAGAAGCTGCACAAACTATGTTGTCATTCTATGCTGAATTTGACAAGCCCGCCCTTGAACGCTCTCGCATCATAGCATACTACGACAACAAACTCAAAACTGACAGCTTACGCTACGCAGAGCGCATAGCAGCACTTAACGAACAAATACAAAAGATTGAGTTTGACTTGCAAGACTTTCAGGTTATCAAGCAGCGCATTGATTCGTTGCTCGACCGCCACAGAGCCGAGTTTCAGCAACACTACGGCAATCAAGAAATTGCTCGTCTAGTGCGCAATGCCAACGACATGTATCATGATCTCAAGGTTGCAGCATACAAGGGACTACCTCACGGCTCAGCAGAGGCTGCAGCCCATGCTGAAGCTACTCGTGGCTTAGATATCGACATCGAAATTAGCTGGTGGGATTATCCTATGCTTGTTTCTACAAAGTATGTTCCTTTTCTTCACACTGTGAATCCATGGTTCAAAACCGTTCCCACAGCTATTTATGATGCTGTTGTTCTTTGGTATATGGCAGTTGTTGCCAGCTTTGTTACTATTCTTATGCTTGCTACGCGAGATAGAATGGTACAATTCTTCCAGCGTTTTCGCAGAAAGAAATACATAGCCGTAGCAAGTACCTAACAACAGCGTTGCACTCACCTTTTGTATCATCCAGATTCCTGCCCTCCCACTCTTCATAACAAACAGAAAGTGTGGTCGCATTTTTTATAATTCCTTCCAACCTAAGTCCACTATTACCTGCCTGAACTTACGTATCCCAAAGGCTCAGCACTAAGAAAAACGCTCTGTGCTTCCGTGCACTTTCGTATATTTGCAAGCACTTCCCTAACGCTTTCTGTGGATGCTTGCACTGGAACTGTGCTCTCTAGTGAGTGAGCCTGCTGCACATGTACACAAGTCCAGCTATCTGTATGACAGAGTTCTCTAAGTTCGTATCACGTTAAACCTTTCGATACGCTTCACATTTCCAACGCTACGAAGACATAAACAGCATACATTTCATGCACTGATTGTAGTCTCTAGTAGCGTACGCGCGATGAATACTATTATTATGTAGCACAGACAAGCTTCCCGGCATTCTATCTCATGGAACACACTCAGCATTACATATGAAAAGGACTATCGTTTTTTGTTTTTGCCTTAGTACTGTAGCTTTTACTGCTAGCATCGCTTCTGCACAACAAGAAAAAGTCTTTGTGCCTTCAGCACGCTTGGTATTTCGTGCCCTCGACTCTTTGTCAAAATCTAAAGTTACATGGAAAGGTTTATCCTCATACAATCGGACAAGTACCTATAATAGCAGATTCATGATTGCGCTGAATCTTGGTTCGCGTGTCAGCGACGCTTTCGTAGCATCACAGGCAAAAGACGACGAAAAGTTCGTGCAGATGGCACTCACAATGGGAGAACTGGCAACAAAGCTTGGCGCAGAAATTGACCCAGCAACTAACCAGCAAATGCTTGAGCTTGTTAAGGCAGGAAACTGGAATGAAGTACGCGCAATGCTCGATAAGCAGCAAGACGAGACAAAACGCAAACTTAACCGCCTCGATAAAGATGCTTCTGTTCTCGTTGTTGTAGGAGGTTGGCTCGAGGGGCTACATATTACAACCAAAGCACTCTCCGTCAATTACAACGAGAGTGCAAGCTCCATTATTGCCAGCCCGAAGCTTCTCGACTACCTGATTGGTGAAATCGAAAACATCAGCGTGGCAGCACGTAATCACCCCATTATACGGAAACTTGCACCAGCACTATTGGAGATAAAGAATCTTGTGAACGTTGAAAAAGGGAAACCTGTTCCTCACGAAAACATCAAGAGAATCTATGTAATCACCTCAGGCTTAATCAAAGAGATTGAAAGTTCCAAGGACTAGCACCTGCTCATCGTTGCTTGTTTCTTCGCTTCTCTTTTAATAGAACCGTTCACGGTTTCTAGCTCTGCCAATACATCTAACACAGGAACTATAATATTAACCACTGTTCCTTTTCCCTCCTCGCTCCGAATCTTCATAGTACCATTCATCGCATGAACAAATCGCTGACATATTGCTAGACCTAAGCCTTGCGTTCTTATGGCATTGGCACTTTGCTCTATGCTTACAGCATGCGGTAGATGCATAACGTGTTCTAGTTTCTCTAATGATATACCAGACCCAGTATCTTCTACACAGAATTCGATACAGTGGGGCAATGTATCGCTTTCTTCATTAAAGAAAACACTGAGTTTCACGTATCCTCGTTCTGTAAACCTTATTGCATTATCCAACAAACTCACAAGTATTAACCGTATTTTTGGCTCATCGAGCATAACATGGCGAATAATCTTCGTATGTATCTCATACTTTAGCTGCAGCCCTTTGGTATATGCTAGATTACTCACCATTGCGTACACTTGCTCACACAATGCTTGCACTGAAACGGGGCGCACATGGGTTTCTATTTGTTCGCCGCGCATTGTGGCTATACAGCGCACATCTTCGAGTAACATCAGTAACTGTTCGCCAGCAGTTTTTATCCGCTCGAGCATACTGCGGTGTCGGTCACATTCAAGTTCCCACATAAGTATATCCGAGTATCCCTGAATTGCTGTTAGAGGTGTGCGTATTTCGTGAGAAAGCATATCCAGAAAGACACGCTTCATCGCTGTTACTTCGTTGGCATGTTGTGTAGCTACAGAAAGCCGAGTATGAGCTTCATTCAACAGCATTGCAGATTCTGCTAGCTGAGCATTGCGTACTCGCAATTCCTGATTCATTGCTGCAATTATCGCTTCCGAACGCTTTTTCAGGTAAAAGCGATTCCACAGCAGAATGAGGAGTAATACTAGCAGCACAACTACAGCCAGTAGAACATATTGCAGGCGCATCTGAGCAGCATGCGCAATACGAAGCTTCTCTATCTCGTATTCACGGCGGCTGCGCTGCAATCGTTCTTCTGCTGCATCAATCAGGCTTTCCAAACCAGTGTTAAATATTGAGTCTCGCAGTGTAATATAAGATCGATACATTTCTATCCCCGATGTATAGTTCCCTAGCGCTGTATGCACCTCTGCAAGAATTTGATATACTATTAGCTTATACGGAAGCACAACCGTCGGGCGGCGCAGTGTCCTTTCGGCGTAGCGCAGAGCAGATCGATAGTACAATACCTTACGATGTTGATTGGATTCTTGATTCGCACGAATAAGCATAATACGGGCTGCTTCGACACCCAAACGGATATTGTTCAGAGAGTGTTTCAGCAACCCATCAAGCATGAGAGCTGAATCTAGCAGTGCTTGCGCACGTGCACTTTGTCCTAGTCGCTGATAGATTTGTGCTAAATTTCCTAAAAGCGAAGCAATAGCAAGAGTATCACGATACACTGCTTGTTGTGCATATGAGAGCGCGATAGCAATCATAACTAGAGCCGAATCTAGGCGTTCAAGACGCATGTACGCTTCGGCTTTATACTGATACAGCGCTGAACGGCGCTGAGGAATGGTTTCCTTTGGCATTAGCACTTCTGCTTCTTGCAGCAAGCGCAGCGCTCGCTTTGGCTTATTAAGCATGTTCAGAATATGTGCTAGATTGACGTTCTGGCGAAAGATCATATCGTGTGAGTCTATCTCTTTTGCTATGTCAAGTGCATGCATATGATGCTCAATTGCCTGCTCATATTGCCCAAGCTGATGATACAGGAGCCCTAGACGAGAGTACGCAAGAGCCACTTTATACTTATCACCCAACACAATGTAGCAATCTAGTGCCTTGTGCAGTGTATCCGAAGCATGGTGATAGCGCTCTTCAAACCGTGCAAGCATGCCAGCAGCAAACAGGAAATCTGCGTGTATATCAAGAGCCATATCAGGTGAGAGCATGCTCCGAGCTTCAGCAAGCAACATAGATGCCTTGTGGCGAAAATTAATGTCAGCAGCAGCCTTCAAAAGAAGACGTATATACGCCGTATCGTTGCCCTTGCCAGTGTTACGATAATATTCTATCTTCGATAACACATCGAACATTACTGATTGGTCTGTCCTGGGGTGCGTTTGCGCTGGTACAAGGCATGTAGCTCCAACTCCAAACAGCACCATAATACTGTTTACAAGCAGCATGGAAACCCAGCTACGATGCTCGTGCTGTATGCTGTAAACCCTATGGACTGCACTACTCACAGCCTGATAAGAAGAGCGAGATACAAGCGTTGTTGTGCTATTCACGCACTAAATCACCAACAAGGCGCATAATTTCTATTTCTGCGCGCTTTGCATCAGCTAGGGCCGTAATCAAACGACTCTCTGCACGGATATAGTTTTGCTGTACCTGACGTAAATCCAGAGAACTGAACGTCCCAAGTCGGAATTTCTCTAATGCAACTGCTGCTGCAATCCGAGCAAGCCGAGTGTTTTCCTGCTCCAGCTCAATGAGCATTCGGCTATTGTTGTATATACGCAGTGTCTGCACAAGACTTGTCTGCAAGCGATTTTCGAGATCTTGATACTGCAGCTCTGCAGATAGCGCACTAACACGGGCGTTCTCAATTTGGCGTTGAATGTTGAATCCATTAAAAATATTGACTTGCGCAGTAATGCCAAAGGATAGACCGTTAGATTGTGCTGTCTGAATCACACCGGCCTCAGCATCGAGCGCAGCAAAG
Organism: Candidatus Kapaibacterium sp.; assembly: GCA_025055035.1. Classification (GTDB taxonomy): domain Bacteria; phylum Bacteroidota; class Ignavibacteria; order Kapaibacteriales; family UBA4661; genus PH2015. The sequence goes on along the minus strand of JANWZB010000104.1, from coordinate 2,599 downwards.
TTGTAGTTTGCCGTGGCGTTTATTGTTGGCAAATGCTGAGATTCGGCTTGGCGAATTGCAATATGCGCTAGTGTGTTGTCTAAGCGTGCAATATGCAACAACGCATTCCGCGTACGCAAGCGCTCTTGGAGCTCCGAAAGCACGAAGTTTCGCCCTACTATGAGCGAGTCCTCCACACGAAATGCTGTAATACTCTCGGTGTTCTGCGCTTTTGCATAGCGATAAACATTACCCAAAATTTGCAATAACGTTAATTTAGCATTGACAACAACAGCCTCTTGCCGTACATATGCAGCGCTATCGGCGTGTAAATCAACGCGTGCATTGTGAACGTCAAGCTCTGATGCACTACCGATGCGTGCTTTTGCCTCAGCAATAGCGAGGCGCTCACGGGATAATTCTAGCGCTTTGCCGAGCGCGTGATATTGCACACTCTGCTCCACAGTGCTAACGTAGGCCGTCATGACTTGCGCTATTGTTGTCTCAATGGCGTGGCGTAGCGCCACGGTACTTTGGCGTTGGAGTTCCTCAAGCCGTTCTCGCTGGGCAAACATCTGCAAGCCATCAAACAGTGTCCAACTAAGCTGAATAGATGCATTAGTACGGTCTGTGCGTGCACCAGCACGTTCCTGAACATTTCCATTGAAGAAGCGCTGCTGAACGTTATCACGGCTCTCGTTCCACCCGCCCACGAGATTAACCGTCGGGAGCATACCTGCTGCGCCTAGCCCTACAAAGCCCCGAGAGTTATTGTCTGCGATGAGCAATGTATTGTGAGCAATCTGAATCCCATAATTTTGCTCCAAGGCTATATGCAAAGCCTCGTTAAGAGTTAATAGCGGCAGTGCTGATGAAATCTGTTGAGAATACCCAGATATGTAACAGACCATGAAGAGAGACAGAATACATACATAAGGTACATAAGCTAGGTAGTACGTCCCCTGGCGCAGCTTCCCTACTACAATACCTACAACAATGCAACGCCAAATTTTATGACTGTACATGTGGGATCGTGCTGTATGGAAGGTTCGAAATATTCCTTGTGTTGCAAGCATCACATAAGTGGCAGCTACTGGTGTAGCACGTGCTTTTTCCTAGTAACTTTCAGCAGTAAGCGTGATGTAAAGATGCGCCTAGCGCGGCTAGATTGCAGCGGTATAACTTGCACCACTTAGATTCCCCAATGCAAACGTTCAAAAAGGTTACATTAGAGAACTTCTATGGCAGTGGTATAGCTGACTTTATGGTCTTTTGCCATTGAGTAAATTTTTTCAATAATATCTTCAGCTTGAGCGTTTTCGGTATCGTCGGAGGCTTCGTATGATTCTTTACTAGGATATGTGTAAATTTCCTGAAAATGATTCCGTTTATTCTCTAGCTCACAGACTGTGTACGTCGTACCATTAGCATTAAGCAATGGCTTAAGATGACGCACTAGCTCCAGATACTCACTACGGTGCTGCTCTGGTATCTCATAGCTTACGGTAAAAATCACTCTAGCCACAAGCGTTCTCCTTGAATAGTTAAGATTGGAAAGATAAAGTAGATAACGCTCTAGTATGTCTCAAAAAACATGTTGGAAATTTGAGTATTCTTGCGCAATTTACAATCTTCAATACGAGTTACCTAAAGGAAAATTGCACTTCTTCATGAATTTTTCTGAGCAGAAACACACGGTTTTTAGAAACTTTTTGCACTGGTGTGCGTGTTATACAGGTAGATACACATTTATCCTCTTATCTAGAAGCAATAGAGACAACAAGTAGCGTAGCGTAGCGAAAACCAAGCCACTACCCTTTTTATCCTTCATTTTCGGGAGGAGAGTCATGAACACCTTCATCTATATATCGCCTCCACGCCGTTCCTCTCGTTCAGGAGCCATTACTAGCCTCCGACATCTTCTACTATCATGTATAGTTGCAGGTGCCAGCATTGCATTGATGACAAGCTGTGCAACCCTCCAAGGTACAAAATCTGACTATTTTGGCTTCCGCAATTTTCTTCCTACCCCTGCCTCCGATATAGAGCGGGAAGTTAGCCAACAGACATGGCAGAATCCGATGCAAAGTGGACTTGTAAGCTCGGTAGCATTTGTTCCAGTCATTACTCCATGGTACGATACATGGAGCATGTTCGCGCGACCGTCGCTGCGCTTTTGGGGCGCGTACGACATTGTAGCATCATGGAATTCCCCATGGGGCTTTACCGATCCGTTCTGGGGCAGCTTTGGTAGCGGCTTTGGGTGGGGTAGTCCATGGGCATTAGGCTCGTTCTACGATCCATTCTGGGGTATGAACAGCTCATTCATGTTCTTCTCCTCTCCATGGCAGCGCTTTAATCCGTATTTTGGAGTCTACACACCTCTTGGATTCTACCGCCCGCTGGGATTCTGGAGTAGTCCAGTCTTCTGCAATGCACCAATATTTCCCCCAGCAGGAAATTATGCAACCCTACACGCACCAGCACAGATGCGCGAATTTGGCGTCCAGCGCTCATACAACAACACTGCGTCAGTTTATACAGGCACGCACTCCTACGGAACAGCACAATATATTGGCTCATATACTGCCACAGGCAATGGAGGTGCATTTTCGCGTAG
>JANWZB010000103.1 GCA_025055035.1 Candidatus Kapaibacterium sp. | reverse complement strand
GAGCGCAAATATGCCACACAGCGTTTAGCCGAACTTCTTCACGGATAAGTATTTCCCTAAAGGATTGCTTCGTACATTGTCATGCTTGTTTTTTACTCTGATGTGTACGTCCTGCCGCTGCCGGCAAAGCACAAGTTTCCTATTACTAAGTACTGCCGCGTCCGCGACGGTTTAGTGCAAGAAGGAATTGTTTACCCTCACGAGCTATACGTTTCCCAACCAGTTGAGACCGCTATTATTTGTCTTGCGCACACACACGACTACGTCGAGCAGATTATGCACGGCACAGTTCACCCGATAATTATGCGGCGTATTGGCTTTCCATGGACACCAGAACTTGCATTACGTTCGCTAACGATTGTTGGTGGGGCAATAGCTTCTGCTGAGGAAGCGTTAGAATCTGGTATTGCCGGGAATCTAGCGGGGGGAACACATCATGCTTTTTGCGATGCAGGCGAAGGATTTTGTGTTTTCAACGACCTCGCGGTTACTGCGCTATATCTGCTTACTCAGCGTCTAGCACGTCGCATCGCTATTGTTGACCTTGACGTTCATCAAGGAAACGGTACAGCAGCAATCTTGGGAGGACGCAACGATACGTATCTGCTAAGTATCCATGCAGCCAAGAACTATCCTCACAGAAAGGTTCGCTCAACCGTCGATATTGACTTGCCCGACAATACAGAAGATGCAGAGTATCTTGCCATCGTTGAGCGTGAGCTAATGCGTGTTGTTGCATGGAAGCCAGACATTATTCTCTATCAGGCTGGTGTTGACCCCTTGCGGGAAGATACGCTCGGACGGCTTGCACTCTCTATGCAGGGTCTTGCACAGCGTGATGCACTGGTGTTTCGGACCTGCAAGCGCCATGGCATCCCTGTCTCAATTGCTATGGGTGGTGGTTACGCTCAGCCTATAGATGCAACAGTAGAAGCCCATATACAGACATACCGTGTGCTGCGAGAGGTATATGGTTAGCATGCAATCGTCTCTGTACACTAATAGCTTTTCTAGGACGTTTATAAGGTCGCATCTCTCCTGTTCATGCATTTCTACAATCCCTCTCACAAGTGCATTCATATGACAATCATAACCGCACCAGTACCTCCTGACATTCCCACCAGATTGATGCAACAGAATAGCATATTTGCATCTCGCGCACATAATGCAACGATTCTGCCAATAATACATCTTTGGCATCATAAGCATGAGTCCTTTCTCCACGAAGTCATTGATGGGCTTCTTGCTGAACAGAAATTTCTTCCGACAAAGTATCTCTACGACCAACATGGCTCGGAGCTATTTGAACGCATTACTGCGCTACCAGAGTATTATCTCACACGTTCGGAACAAGAAATTCTGCATTTGTACGCCGATGATATTATTAGCCATGCGCACACCAAATGCTGGCTTGTAGAGCTTGGATCAGGAAGCGGCAAAAAAACACGGCGGCTTCTACAAGCACTCCAAGAGCAATATACCAACGTCGAGCACCATGCTTCTTCAGAGTACTCTTCCGTTCGATATGTGCCAATTGATATTGCAGGAGAATTTCTCGCAGCGTCTGCTCAAGCGTTCCAGCACGATTTTCCGAACATTCTTATACACCCAATTTGTGCAGAGTTCATGCAGGGCATGGAATACATCGCTCAACAGCGGAATGCTCATGCTCCCAACACTCAGCTCCTTGTATATTTCCCCGGCTCAACAATTGGCAATCTTACGCATGAAGAAGCCCGTACATTTCTTCGGCAGCTACGCTCAATTCTTCATCTGGGCGACGCCTTCCTGCTTGCAACGGATATCGATACAAGTAGTAGTGGTAAGCCTATTGATGTCCTTCACTATGCATATAATGACCAACACGACGTTACAGCTGCATTCAATCTGAATATTCTGCACCGCATCAACCGAGAGCTTCACGCAACTATTCCAGTCGAAGCGTATCAACATTGTGCATACTACAATGCTGCGCTGTCGCGCATTGAAATGTATCTGGAAAGCAGATACTACCACACATTTAGCGTCAGCACACATACCTTCTCTATAGCCAAAGGCGAGCGTATCCGCACGGAGTATTCTCATAAATTTAGCGATAGCCTGCTTCAGCATATGGCAAGCCAAACAGGCTTTATTGTAAAGCGTTCATGGTACGACACACAACGTTTTTTCCGTCTATCGTGGCTCTCCCCTTGTTGACCTTCACATCACGCTGCCTGTTATGTATAAAAGTCCGTTTCGGATACGAATCTTTTATTGTGCATGCGTAAAATGAGCCGAAAGTTTCTTAGATTTGCAGCATGATAGACCTATGCACGTTTGTTCAAAGCTTGGAGCGATACTTACCCCCCGATACAGCAATGAAAGGCGACCGCATAGGATTACAGCTACAGAGCGGTCGCACAGACATTAGCTCGGTATTGGTTACGATGGAGCTAACCGAAGAGATTGCTGAAGAAGCTATACGTACAGGCTCTGACTGTATCGTAGCATTTCACCCTTTGATTTTTACTCCAGTTACGTCCTTAACGCAATCTGACCGCGTCGGTCGCATTTGCACATTGCTTATTGCTCACAAGATAGCGCTTGTTATCGCACATACAAACTTTGATGCTTTCCCTCGCGGAACAAGTGCGCTTCTTGCAGAGCGGCTAGGAGTCCGCATAGAGCGACAGCTGATTGAAAACGCCCAGCATCCGGGTTTTGGCATAGGAGTTGTTGGTATCCTCGATACTCCTCAACCTGTCGAGGACTTCATAGCTCATCTGCACACAATCAGCTGTGCACCTATACGCTATACACTCGGCCGATCAACTCTGCTTCATCGTATAGCTGTTGTTGGTGGAAGCGGGGCGTCATTCTTCGATGCAGCTTGTGCAGCAGGTGTTGATGCATACATTACCGCAGACATTAAATATCATGACTTTCACCGTGCACGTGGGCATCTTACACTTATAGACGCTGGTCACTATGAAACTGAGCAGTTTGTATCCATAGGTCTGGCATCGCTCGTTGAGCATATCGCCGCAGAACACCAGCAATTGCTCACGGTACGGCGCTCCACAATAGTACCCAATCCCATACGATATTATCCGCATACCTGTGAGTATCGCTCACAGCAAGAGCGTGTTCTCATCACGTAGTATCTCCTTCGCAACTATCTTGGCACACGAGGTGTAAGCATTATGGTTCTTGAACAGCTCCAATTTTTAGCAGCTATCGCACAGATTGATAATCATCTTGCGGAACTGCAAGAAGAACTTGGCGATCTTCCGCATCAGGTCAAGGCACTGGAGAAGGAAGTTCGTTCTCGCCAGCAGGCAGTTGATGCAACACAAAAGCACATCGACGATATCCTGCAAACCCGTGCCCACGCTAAAATTCGAGCGCAGGAGCTTGTCGATAAACAAAGAAAGCTTTCCGAACAGCAGTTTCAAGTGCGCAATAATCGCGAGTTCGATGCTCTTACGAAAGAAGTAGAAATGCTCAAAGCTGAGCTTCGTGAGGTAGAGAAAACAATTAGCTCTACAATGATAACCGAAGAGAACCTACGCCGTATGTACGAAGCACAGCTTGCTGACATGGAAGAGGCACGTGAGCGCCTTGCTGAGCGCGAGCATGAGTTACACAATCTTTCTAGTGAGCACAATGACGAAATTAATGAACTGCTGTCGCAGCGAGCTGATTTACTTGCAAAGCTTCCCAAAAATCTTGTGGTGCAATACGAACACATTCGAGAATACCACAATGATGTTGCTGTTGTTATTCGCAAAAATTGCTGCTCAGGATGCTTTAACGCTGTGCCTCCTCAGCGCATCGTAGAAATGCGCACATACAAAACGATCTTTACCTGCGAGAGCTGTGGAAGAATCCTGTATCCCGAAGAAATGCAGCTATTACCAATTCATTCGTACAACGCAGAGTAACAGCTATTCTTGCACCTTCGACGTGGAAATGCAGATGATTGCGGAAGAGTAATCTCTCTTCTGAGGAAAGTCCGAACTCCACAGAGCATTGCGCCGGCTAACAGCCGGACGGTGAGCTGTACAGTGGGAAATCAGCCGCTAAGAACATCGATGTGCTGCATTGTACAGTGAGCCGATGGAAAGCGCCACAGAAAACAAACCGCCAACGAGCACATATACTATTGCTCACGGTAAGGGTGAAACGGTGAGGTAAGAGCTTACCGCATTCATGGTAACATGAATGGCAGGGCAAGCCCCGCAAGGAGCAAAGCCAAGTAAGAATGAAGAGACATCATGTATGTCATTACGTTGCTCGCGTAACAGAAAGGAAAGAGCATGTCCTCTTTTCCTTCACCTTCATTCGGGTAGGCTGCATGAGGAGCATAGCAATGTGCTCCCCAGACACATAATCATCTCTTGTGAAGAGCTACGTATTTCCCGTAGCTCCACAGAAGACAGAATTCGGCTTACCGCATTTTCACGTCATTTGAATTTGTGTCTTATAAGCTGCTGTATTCGCACCTGTGCAATAGCGAATATGTGCACGCACAGGGCCGCACTTACATTCAAGGAGCAGCACATAATAAAAAAGGGCGGCACTTACTGCTGTTAGCGTGTGCCGCCTCTTTTCATGTATGAGCTCTGAAAGATGCTCTCCTACTTCAGGGTAACTTTGGCTCCAGCTTCTTCTAATTTCTTCTTCATATTTTCTGCTTCTTCCTTTGTTGCGCCCTCTTTCAAAACTTTTGGCGCACCATCGACCATATCTTTTGCTTCCTTCAATCCAAGACCCGTTAGTTCGCGAACAACTTTGATAACATTCAGTTTGTTCGCTCCAGCTTCTGTCAGTTCTACGTCGAAATCTGTCTTTTCTTCGGCAGGAGCAGCTGCTGCCGGTGCGCCACCAGCAGCAGACATCGCACCCACCATCACAGGGGCTGCTGCTGTTACGCCAAATTTGTCTTCGAGAGCCTTTTTCAGTTCAGCAGCTTCTACAAGAGTAAGAGAACCGATATCTTCAACGAGTTTTGCTACTTTTTCAGACATTGCTATTAACTCCGATAAATGAGAAATGGTAATTGCTTGGAAAATTCCTTCGTTTCCCTTATCACAGAAACGAAGAGTGATTTATGTGGTGCCGAGAATACGCCGGAAAGAAGCGCCTAATTTGACAACAAGGAAATGCATCGCTTCTCAACAGTTATGCTCCTTGCTTTTTCGCAACTTCTTCCACAAGTGAAGCAATATCGCGCATAACAGCATTGATAGTACCAACAATTCCAGAAATTGGTGAATGTAGACTGCCGAGAATACCAGCAATCATGTCCTCACGGCTGGGAAGCTCTGATACCACCTTGAGCTGTGAACTATCGAAGACTTGTCCTTCAATAATTGCAAGCTTCAATGAAGGCTTTTTATCTTTCTCAAAGTACTTACGAATCACCTTCGCTGGGGCTATAGGGTCTGCATACGCAAACACAAGTGCCGTATTGCCTTTGAGTATGGTATCATGAACAGTGAACTTACCGTCCTCTTGTAATGCGCGGCGAATAAGCGTATTTTTCGCCAATTTCATTTCAGCATTCACTTTGCGAAATTCTCGACGAATTTCACCTGATTGTGCGACTGTCATCGCACTTGCGTCCACAAGATAGACCGACCGCGTGGACCCAAGCTTACGAACAAGCCCAGCAACAATCTCACGTTTCTTTTCTTTCGTAACCATGCTGAATGTTCTCAATAAGGCGTGGTTGAAACAATAATAAGAAGTGCGTAGCAAGCATTTACAGCTACTCACTACGAAAGAGTGCGTAATATTCAATTATTATTTGTAGAGTGGCATGCAATGTTCACTTTGAACGAACAGGCATACCTTAACTCACAAGCAGATAGCCAGAGATATTAGGCTTTGACTACCCCTGCATAAGAGCAAGATCGGACTCGGCAATTCGTACACTCGGTCCCATCGTCGAGGACACGTGCACACTTTTCACATATTTACCCTTTGCCGTAGCAGGTTTTGCACGCAAAATGCTTATGTAAAACGCGCGAAAGTTTTCTTCAAGCTTTGCAGGGTCGAACGATGCCTTTCCAATGGCAGCGTGAATATTCCCAGCTTTGTCCACGCGGAATTCTATTTTGCCTGCCTTTACTTCGCGTACAGCTTTTGCAACATCAGTTGTTACAGTGCCACTTTTGGGATTGGGCATGAGCCCACGCGGACCAAGAATCTTTCCTAAGCGACCGAGTTGCCCCATAACATCGGGCGTCGCTATAATCACATCTACATCTGTCCAACCACTTTGAATTTTTTCGATGTATTCTTCAAATCCAGCGTGGTCTGCTCCAGCTGCAAGCGCTTCTTTATCCAAAGGTGCTTTAGCAATCACTAGCACACGGACTGATTTGCCTGTGCCATGCGGCAGAGACACAGTGCCCCGCACTACTTGGTCTGCCTTGCGTGGGTCAACCCCCAGCTGCATTGCAATGTCAACAGATTCATCAAACTTTGCCGTTGCATTCTTTTTGACAAGCGCAACTGCTTCGGCTATTGTATAGCTTTTATTAGGAGTAATGCTTTTGAGAGCAGCATTATAGCGTTTGCTGTGGCGTTTCATAGTAGTGTACGGAGATTCAGAAGCGTTAATTCTGTAGTGCGGTTGAGCGGGCGTTCTGAAAACCCTACCGCGTTTATTGATATTTGCTATCATTCTTCAACGGATACGCCCAAGCTCCTTGCTGTACCAATAATCATCTTCATTGCAGCCTCGAGCGTATCGCAGTTCATATCTGCCATCTTGATTTTGGCAATTTCTTCAACTTGCTTTTTTGTCAGTTTGCCAACCTTTACGCGATTTGCTTCAGCGGAACCTTTTGAAATTTTTGCAGCTGCCTTGATAAGCTCAGCAGCTGGCGGCTGACGCAGCTCGAACGTAAAGGTTTTGTCGCTATAGTATGTAATAATTGCAGGAATAATTTGCCCAGCTTGCTTTTGGGTTCTTGCGTTGAACTGCTTGACAAATTCCATACCGCTTAGCCCACGCTGACCAAATGCTGGGCCAACTGGTGGCGCCATTGTTGCCTGACCACCTGGTAGTTGTAGCTTAAATGAGCCTACGACTTTTTTTGCCATTGCTATTGCTCAATAGAAATAAAATAAAACAGATGCAGTGTTTACATATCGCTTTTCTAAGCACTTTGTGGGCCTATGCTTCGATTTCAATCTGGCTAAAATCAAGCTCCACAGGCGTCTTGCGCCCTAGAATACCAACTTCAACTTTGATTTTCTGCTTTTCGTAATTGACTTCTTTGACCGTGCCCGAGAACCCTGTGAACGGTCCGTCAATAACCCTAACGGGATCGCCCTCAGCAAAGTGCGTCTCCACAACTGTTATATTTTTTCGCTCTTCGACACGCCCAAGAATTCTATCAACCTCCTCATCGCGAAGCGGGTCTGGTTCAGGCTTAGAGCCAAGAAAGCCCAGCATCGAAGGTGTATTCGCGATAACATCCTTAATACGGTTATCCAGCGCTGCCTTGATGATAATATAGCCAGGCAAAAAATTCCGTGTCCGTTTGTACTTTTTGCCATTGCGTATTTCATACACCGACTCTTGCGGTACAAGAACCTCTGTCAAGCGATCATTCAGATGCAGGCGGTTAATTTCCGCCAAAAGCGCTTTGCGGACACGTTCCTCGTGCCCCGAAAATGTGCGAAGAGCATACCATTTTAGTTCATTGCTCATTTTATGCCATCGCGTCTGAGTGTGGGACATTAGAAAATATCATGTACCTTGTTCTGAGCACTAGAAGACATTTCAAACCAATAGCATGCAGGATAGCGGTATAGCATAAACAAGAAAGCCCTAGAAGAGACTCTGCATGATGAGCGTCATACCTGTATCCACAATGTACACGCAGAATGCAAGAATAAGGCATGTTACAATCACAATCGTCGTTGCTTCGCGCAGTTGCTCTCGTGTTGGCCACGAAACCTTATTCATCTCTTTGCGCACATCCTCTACAAATTTTTTAATGCTTTCAATCATAGCCGGCTATCGAACAACAAAAAAGATTGATAAATGCGCTGTTGCACGGGTGGCAGGAATCGAACCCACAACCTTCGGTTTTGGAGACCGCTGCTCTACCTATTGAGCTACACCCGTACATGCCGTAGTTCGTAGTATCCACACACACGATGCTCTATTAATTTCTTTCTTGCCTAATGACAAAGCAGCACAGGCGTGCCGCGCCTGTGCTTTGCGATGCAGAAAAGAGGTTTATAGCAGAGCTGATGAGCAGGATTGAACTGCCGACCTCGTCCTTACCAAGGACGTGCTCTACCAACTGAGCTACATCAGCCTGTTGTGTGCGGATACCGAGCGGGAAACGGGACTCGAACCCGCGACCTTCAGCTTGGGAAGCTGCGACTCTACCAACTGAGTTATTCCCGCATTTACGCATGTTTTGGCTAAGAGCGGGCGTGCAGCGCATTCTCAGCACATAGGTGAGAAGCTCTCACTTGAGCGGGAGACGGGACTCGAACCCGCGACCAACAGCTTGGAAGGCTGTGACTCTACCAACTGAGTTACTCCCGCACCTACGCCTAAATCGCTGCATATGCAAGTTATGCGGTGCTGTGGGTAGGGAAGGATTCGAACCTCCGAAGGCATATGCCAGCAGATTTACAGTCTGCCCCATTTGGCCACTCTGGTACCTACCCCCTGAGACTTGTCGAAGCCTTGAAAGAACGGAAAGCCTCTACAGCTAGGAGAGGCACGATACAAGAGCTTACAAAGCTAGCTATTTTTTACCATAGTTCCAAGAGTTTTTTCACTGCACTGTCTTTTCTGTACCTTGCCATTAGCAAGTACAGCTTACGCGAGCGGTATACGCACTCGAAATGTTGTCCCATGACCAACGCGACTATCACACGTAATAATACCTCCACACGCGTCGACACATCGCTTAACAATGTGCAGACCCATTCCCGTGCCTTGCGTGAGCCCCGCGTTGCTTCCGCGAAAGAAAAGGTCGTAAATATGCGGCTGATCAGATGCAGGAATACCAATGCCTTTATCCTGAACACTAAGCCATAGCTCTTTTTGCGTGCGCTCAATACGAATCCGAATAGGCATTTCCCCAGACGAAAACTTTGCTGCATTGCTCATCAGGTGGCTCAAGATTGGACGGACTAAACCGCTATCAGCAAGTATAACAAAGTCAGTATTGTCTTCAGTTGGTTCCCCGCTAAAGCCATAATATTCTACTATTACGTCATGCTTTTGCGCATCAAACACCTCTGCTTCGCGCACAATATCTGCTACCATACGAGCAATATGGAGTGGACGCGGGAATGGCACGGTGCGCTCTCGCATGCTGCGCTCGATAAAAACGACCTCGTCGAGCAGTTCCGTCATGCGCTTCACACTCCGCTCGATTTGAAAGTGCATCTTTTCACGCTTTTCGAGCGGTAAAGATTGCTGCGCTTGCAGAATTTCCGATGACGAGAGGATAATCGTTAGGGGCGTACGGAACTCATGAGAAACTGCCGCCACAAAGTTCTGTTTGAGCTTGTTCAGCTCTTGCTCACGCTTCAGCGCTAAGCGCATGTCTTCTTGAGCACGCTTCACATCGGAAACATCGGTTACTGTTGAAATAACGCGGATTTCACCAGTTGGTAGGGTTAAGCGACCGGTTGTAAAATGTATGTACAGTTCTTTACCATTGTGCAGATGGAAATACCGTTCTCCGCTCACTATATCACGCTCTCCGGCAATAAGCTCGTGCCAACGCTGCATTGCACGCGCTCTTTCTTCTTCTCTGTACAGAGATACAAAGTGTTTTCCCAAAAGCTCTTCTGCAGTGTAACCAAACATCTTGCAAAACGTTTGGTTAAGTTTGATGTAACGACCATTCTGATGCAGCAATGCTAGTCCTACGGCAGCATTATCAAAGATCAACGATAACAGGTGTTCACTCTGACGAAACGCTTCTTCGGCATGCTTGCGGATAGTTACTTCTCGCGTAAGCTCAGCGTTAAGACGGGCAAGTTCTTCTGTACGCTCTGCAACACGTTTTTCGAGTTCTTCATTGAGAATTCGAATTTCTGTATCATTACGCCATATTTCCTCTATTTCAAGCAACGATGCTTTAACACGCTCAATCTCTTGCGCTTGTGGTGTGATGTCCTGTAGTACAAAAAGCGCTACATGTTCGCCATCGGCAGCAATGTACAAGCGAGCTGAGCTTGCATATAAACGTTGTGTGCTTGTTCCATCACGATACGAAGGAATGAGACTTGGCAAGCTATCGAGATTGAGCAATTCCTGCGTTTGCCAAATTGCTTTCAACGCATCACGAAAATCACTTGCTCGCCAATGTGTGAACCACAAGCGTATATCCGTACCAATAAGTGCACTCGATTCAAGACCTGTCCACTGCGCAAGGCATGCGTTCCACATGCGCACCGTATAATCCTTATCCAATGCAAAAATGCCGAACGGAAGAGCATCAAACGCTTGAACTTCAGCGCGCGTCATGAGATATTACAGAATAAAACCTGATGTACTTATACAGCAAGTATCATTGAGG
>JANWZB010000102.1 GCA_025055035.1 Candidatus Kapaibacterium sp. | reverse complement strand
GAACAACAAGTAAAACATTCACGTTAGCTCTTGCAGAGCTTTGGCGAATCGTGCGATTCCTTTCTGAAGAGTTTCGTCGGATGCAGCAAATGAAAATCGTACACATCCGGGAGCACCAAATGCCTCGCCCGGAACAATAGCAAGATGGTGCTGTTCCAGTGCCTCTTTGCAGAATTCAAATGATGTTTGGACTCTCATTGTTTGAAGTGCCTTGCGTATATCCACAAACATATAGAATGCACCGTCTGGAAGTAGAAATTCTATGTTGGGTATCGGAGAAAGTAGCTCTGCAAACATAGTTCGGCGGCGAGCAAATTCCTTTCTCATGCGTTCTACGTCGTCTGCAGTATGAAGGAGCGCTGCTAGAGCGGCTCGTTGTGCAATAGAATTGGCATTGGATGTTGATTGTCCCTGTACTTTGGCAGCTTCTTGTATGAGGTCTGCCGGACCCGTCATATAGCCGATCCGCCAGCCGGTCATTGAGTAAGCTTTAGAAACACCATTGACAGTAATGACGCGATGTGCAAGCTCAGGAAGAGAACCGATGCTATAATGCTCAACACTTCCAAAAGAAATTTTTTCGTAGAGTTCGTCGCTGAGAATGAAGCATTCATGGTCAGAAAGAACTTCTGCAAGCGCTCTGATTTCATCAGGTGTGTACATCGTACCTGTAGGGTTCGATGGGGAATTCAAGATCACGCATTTTGTTTGAGAAGTAAGAGCGGCTTTGAGTTGTGCAGGGGTAATCTTATAACGGCTCGATAGACTCGTCTCCAAAATAACAGGACGCGCTCCTGCAATCTGAATCATTGCTGGATAGCTTACCCAGTATGGTGCTTGCAAAATGACGTCGTCGCCTTCGTTGCACATTGCAAGAAGCGCATTAAAAATAGAATGCTTGCCACCAGTGGAAACCAGCACAGTATCAGGACTTACATTAGGTAACTTATTCTCTATTCTGAATTTTTCGGCAATTGCTTTGCGCAACTCTGGAATGCCATTGCTTTCGGTATAGTATGTTAAGTTCTGATTGATAGCGTTGATTGCAGCATCTTTTACAACTTGTGGTGTCGGAAAATCGGGCTCGCCAGTAGAAAGACTGACAACGTCTATACCCTGAGCCTTCATTGCCTTTGCTTTTGCATTGATAGCGAGCGTCTGCGACTCATTTGCAGCAAGTACACGTGTAGATAACTGTTTCATGTACGCAGGATAAGTGCAACAAACATAGACGGAATGCATATTGCCAAATATACGAAAAAACCGACGAGTTTTGGCATACAATGTGCTCGTGCATTAGGTAGAAAGAGTGTTGGTTGAATAGAAGGAAAATCCTATATTGCGCCTCCGCAAAATGTTTGACTACGTAGGATGCAGTTGGCAGTTCTTGTTTGATTCATCTTAAGGAAACGCATGACACCTGTTATTCGTACCTGCTTTGCTACAGGAGCAATCATGCTAATAGCAGCTCTGCTTCCTGATATGTGGCAAGCCAGATACTGCTCACCATCGTGTAGTGTTGTTGCTCAAACTCTTCGTAAGAATGCTTCCACGAGTGCGGTACCTTCGGTACAAGCAGGAAGTGCGCAGTCCATTATACCCCGTATTCAAGATGATTTTGCTGAACTCGATGATACAATTCAGGTGCTACCCGGTGCACGAGTGAATGAGCGTGTCGTGATGACGACGATAGAAACGGCACGACAGCAATATCTTCGAGCACTGTCTTATATTAACCGTTCCGACACATCGCGCGCGGCACGGCTGTTCGACCAAGCAATCGAAACGCTGAATAAGATCGCCGATTTCCCCAGAATACAGGAGAACCAAGACTTTATTGACCTAATGCAATCCATTATTGAGGACTACGAGAGCTATATTCAGAATCTCGACAATCTTGCCGAAACGTCTCCTATTGTTGTGCTACGCGATAAATTTTTCCAATCTATAGAAAATCCTGATATACCATCATACGATGACCTGAACTTTCCTCGAGGCAGGGATACATCGAGCCGCCAGCGTTTTGTTCCTCTTAATTTGCCTGAATCAAGTTCGGCTCTAGCTGCTGTTACTGGAATGCGGGGAGTAGAATTGCAAATACCTCTGCCGGAAAATCAGGAGTCGCTCTGGGCAATTGAGTTTCTGGCTGTGCGTGGGCGGCGATATTTTCAGAAATGGATGGAGCGTGCAGGAAAGTGGTTCCCTATGATGCGAAAAATCGCACGTGAGGAAGGTGCGCCGGAGGAAATTATTTATCTTTCGATGATTGAAAGCGGCTTAAGTCCGTATGCCACATCATGGGCAAAAGCTGTCGGTTTGTGGCAGTTTATCAAATCCACTGGTCAAATGTATGGATTAGGCGTAGATTACTGGGTGGATGAACGCCGCGACCCTGAGAAGTCCACGCGTGCAGCAATGCGCCATCTGAAAGATTTGTACAACGAGCTTGGGGACTGGCATTTAGCGATGGCTGCCTACAACTGTGGTATTGGTGGTGTGCGCCGAGCAATCGCACGCTCTGGACTAAGCCAACCTAATTACTGGGATATCCGCCCATACTTGCCGAAAGAAACACGAAATTATGTGCCGCTCTATATCGCAGCCGCAAAGGTATGCATGAATCCTGAAGCATATGGCTTCACAAATCTTCAGTTTGAGGAACGCTTTAACTACGACGTTGTACCGATTAATGAGGCAGTAGATTTTCGCATACTGTCTCGATGTGCAGGTATTAGCGAGGAAATGCTCCAAGATCTCAACCCTGAATTACTACGTCAATCTACTCCACCGTATGCTGAGCAATACCCATTGCGTATTCCCGTGGGCACAAAGAGCACATTTATTGCCAACTACGAGAAAATTGGCAAGTCCGAAAAGCATTCGTGGACAATCCATGAAGTCAGTGGTAGCGAGACCTTACAGAGCATTGCGCGAAAGTATAATGTTCCTGTTTCGGTCATCCTTGCTGCGAATGATTTGACAGGGAAAAGAAAGCGCGTTGCTGTAGGGACTATGCTGCGCATCCCAACTGATGGACAATATACCGTACAAAGTAGCAAAGATGACAGCACTGAGGTGTCGGAGACAGAGCTAGAGAGCGGCGAGGATGTAGCACTACCGCAAGGCTCTGCAAATCAGCCTAAAGACAAAAGTCTCAAAGAAGCAGACAGGGCAAGCAAAACCGAAAAGTTTACTGCTGCAGAACCACGTAATGACGCGAATGATATACAGCATCGCCCGGCTCTGCCACCACCACATAGCAAAAAAATTGAGCACACCGTCGCTGCTGGTGAAACTCTCTATAGCATAGCAGCACGCTACAATGTACAACTTTCCGATGTGCGCAACTGGAATAATATTCCCTATAATTCTGACAAGGTAAGCCCCGGTGATAAACTAACACTCTATGTCGATAAACATTTTCGACCCGAACAACTTGAGTACACAGGTGCTGACGCGAAGCCCGGCACGATAAAGCATACGGTGAAACATGGTGAAACTCTTGCTCAGATTGCCGATGATTATGGTGTTTCTATTGATGAAATACGCAGAGCCTCCAAAATGCGAAGCAATGGTCGTATTTATGCTGGTCAAGTGCTTATTATTCGTGCACCTGTAGGCCATCAAGATAGCAGGCAAACACAGTCTGCAACGAGAGAATCTCCAACGCCTGAAACAGCATCCAAGAACCTTACTTCTTCTACTGCCCCAGCAGGAAAACCAATAGTGTACCGTGTTAAAATAGGTGAGACACTAACGATGATAGCTGAACGCTATAACGTTACAACGCGCGATATTTCCCGATGGAATAACTTGCGAGGTACGTTTATCAAGCCGGGTATGGATTTAACAATTTATCCGTCATCTATTGCCAAAGGTGATGATAACAGCCAGCGCGAAGAGGAAAATGCAGTAGAAACCTACACTGTCAAGTCAGGAGACACGCTCTATTCTATCGCGCGGCGCTTTAATATGAGCGTTGAGCAACTCAAGAAACTCAATGCTTCTCTCGAGAGGAACATAGTTAGGCTAGGGCAAGTACTGCGGATTAAATAGCGTGAGTGATGATGCGATTGTGCAGCTACCGGCTATCTAGACATTATGTAGCTTAGCTTGTGTCATGCCGAAATTTCATAGAAATGTCCAAAGCTGGAGCGGAGTGTGTCAGTGCCCCAACAGAAATGATATTTACACCGGCTTCAGCGAAAGCACGGACATTAGCTAATGTAATGTTCCCCGATGCTTCTGTTTCGAGTTTGCCAGCAATGATTTTTACTGCTTCGCGTGCTTCTGAAGGGCTAAAGTTATCGAGCATAACCCTGTCGATGCGGAGACCGTGTTCAAGGCAAGTGAGAACTTCCCGCACATCATCGAGAGTGCGTGTTTCAACTTCGATGCGCATAGCAGGCTGATAAAGAAACGCTTGATGACAGAGCCGAAGAGCGTCCGATAGGCTTCCAGCTGCGTCACGGTGATTATCCTTTATGAGCACCATGTCGAATAGTCCCATGCGATGATTCAGACCGCCGCCAATGGCTACTGCATACTTGTCCAGGACACGCCATCCTGGAATAGTCTTACGTGTATCTGCAATGCGGGCTTGTGTTCCCTCTACCGCTTGGACATAGCGTCGCGTCAAGCTTGCTACTCCTGAAAGTCTCTGAAGAAAGTTGAGAGCGGTGCGTTCAGCTTTGAGCAGCGTGCGTGCCCGTCCATGTACACGTGCAACAACACTGCCACTATAAACAAGAGAGCCTTCCTTCATGTACGATTCCCACACAAAAGAGTCGTCGCTACTCTGTTTTGCAACTTCCTCACACACCCATCGTGCCACATCTAATCCACAAATGACACCGTCACGTTTGACCAAAAATACCGCCTGCGCGTCAGCATCTGGAGGAAAAATTGCTTCTGATGTTACGTCGCCTATAGCAATATCTTCTTCGAGCGCCCGAAGAATGAGAGGATGTACAGAATCCAAAGAAAGGGATGTCATACTTTTCTAGGATACATGGTTATGCAAAAAGATAGGTACACGTTGTGAATACAGTGCTTGGGTAACAGCCTGTGCAGCAAGTTCACCACTGTGTGTAGCACTTTCAATTGTTGCTGGTAGTCCTGTTGCTGTCCAGTCGCCTGCGAGAAAGAGGTTGTGTATGGCAGTGCGCGACGCAGGGCGATAGTGCTCATTTGTAGGGGTGAGCAGAGGTGTCGCATGCTTTTCGCGTATAACACGAGCATGGAGTATGGTAGACTGCTGTGCAGAGGGAAACACAGAATATATATCGCGCAGGCACTGCTGGATAATTTCTCCCGATGGTAGCTGAACAAGCGATGATGCTGCGCTTACAGTAAGCGCTATATGGCAAGGAAAGCGTTGTCGTGTTTCGGGCTCTGTATAGCATAGTAAGCGTCTATTAAATATCCACTGCACTGTCGTTCCTAAAAGCGCTACAATGTCTTGGGTCATGAATTCTTTGTCAAACCATAGATAGACTGACACAATTGGCGATGCGCGAAAGTGCGATGGATCTGGCAGACCTGCTGCTTGGTAATGAGGGCTTGGCAGAAGTTTTGCTATGGCGTGTGGAGGTAAAGCGCTAACGAACGCATCTGCTGTAAGTTCAGAGTTCTGTTTAAGTAAAACGCTCTGTACGCGATTATCGTGTACATTCAACTGTACTGCAGTATCAGTGAGCACGGTGCTACCGCGAGCCTCGAGCCATGCTTTAGCTGTGCTAACAATACTGTCTAAGCCTGTCGTTGCGAGGATTATCCTTGATGCAGCTCTTCCAGAAAACAATGCACGGCGTAGCACCTCGATGAACAGCGTTGCCGAAGCTTCGTCGAGCGATGCGTTGAGTGTTGCAAGGGTAATAGGCTCCCAAACCCGTTGCAGAAGAGAAATAGATTGTCCTTCTTCATCCAAAAGTGCTCGAACACTTTTCCCGTGTGGCATAGTGCGATTGGTTTGTACGCGTGCGGCGAATCGCAGCATAGAGAGCTTGTCGTCCCACGAAAGACCAGGCAAGCGCATCATACCGACTACCATTCCTAATATTCCCGGTAGCAGCGAGGTGTCAAGGCGAAAGGGGGTATTATTCGGCTCTGCAAACCAGACGTGTAGAGCGTTCTGGTAGCGAAGATAGTGGTGTGTTCCGAGAGTATGTACAAGACGCAGAGTAGCCTCATAGCAGCCCATCATGATATGCTGACCGTTATCAATAGTTTCCCCTGTCGTTGTGTCGTAGAGTGATTGCACACGTCCGCCCAGAGTGTCTCGTGCTTCGATAAGAGTTACGCGCCATCCTGCTTCAACGAGACGAATCGCTGCTGTAATACCAGCAAAACCTCCACCTATAACAATGCAGTGCGGCATGTGCTGTTGTTTCTTGATGCTTGTACTATATGATGCGGGTACATAGGATACATTTATTGCCTCAACAGTCGTGATATCGCCTGTTCAACACGACGAAAGGGGAACTGAGCAATAATAGTCTGCATAGCCGCCTCAATATCGGGTAAACACAGATTCCCGATGCTTCCTTCATGCGTGTGGTGGATGGTGTACGATGGATAAAATTTCCCTTGTGCAATTTCTTCGCCAATGCGCTTGTAGGCATCGCGAAATGGCACACCTTGCAAAACAAGTTTGTGTACTGCTTCGACACTGAACAAATGAGTATATAAAGATTGACCGCGCTCGTCAGAGAAAATAGTATTGTGTACACGAATATGAGAGAGAGCAAAGTGTGCTACTTCTAAGCATGCACGTAGATTTTCAAATGCTGGGAACAGAATTTCCTTCAGAAGCTGAACGTCACGATGGTAGCCCGATGGGAGATTGACTGTCAGCATCGTGATTTCGTTTGGCAGAGCCTGTATTCTGTTGCATCGTGCACGGATAAGTTCGAAGATGTCAGGGTTTTTCTTGTGGGGCATGATGCTAGAGCCTGTAGTGAGCTCATCGGGGAAGCTGATAAACCCAAAATTTTGACTCATGAATAGAGTAATGTCCATAGCCATTTTGCTAAGTGTTGCAGCAACCGAGGCAAGTGCTTGCGCAACGATGCGCTCTACTTTCCCTCGTCCCATTTGCGCATAGATGGAGTTAATATTCAGTGCCTCAAACCCTAAAAGTTCTGTTGTCATGCGCCGATTGAGTGGAAACGATGAACCATAACCTGCAGCTGAACCGAGTGGATTTTTGTTGACGATGCGGTATGCAGTGAGCAGCA
Organism: Candidatus Kapaibacterium sp.; assembly: GCA_025055035.1. GTDB lineage: Bacteria > Bacteroidota > Ignavibacteria > Kapaibacteriales > UBA4661 > PH2015. Next base: position 3,416 of record JANWZB010000102.1, on the reverse strand, counting down.
TTGTAACATCGTCAACAAGACTTTCTGCAAAGGCAGAAAACCATAAACCAAACGATGAGGGCATAGCAATTTGTAGGTGCGTATAGCCGGGCATTAGGTGCTGCTGATGTTCGTCAGCCAAATGTAGTAGCCGAATAAACAGTGCTTCGCAGCAAGCGACAATGCGCTGAAGCTCATCGCGAAAAAAGAGCTTGCAATCAAGAGCAATTTGGTCGTTGCGTGAACGCCCACTATGGAGTTTCTTACCACTGTCGCCTATGCGCTGAGTTAAGAGAAGCTCTATTTGAGAGTGAACGTCTTCAACTGCGTCATCAATCCGAAAATGCCCCTGTTGTATATCGTGAGCAATAGACCGTAGTGCATGCTGCAGTGCTTCCCATTCTTTGTCGTCCAAAAGTTTAACGCTATGAAGCATAGCTCCGTGTGCCAGCGATCCAATAACATCATGCCATGCCAGCATCATGTCGAATTCATGGTCACGCCCAATAGTAAAGCGCTCTACAAGTTCGTGAGTATGTGTTGTTGACTTTTGCCAAAGTTTCATAGTTAGTGCACTCTAGATAACGGCATCACCCTTTGGAAGCAATACAATAAACGTTGCTCCTTTTCCTACTTCGCTTTCAAGCCATATCTTCCCGTTCATTCCTTCGACCATCTTCTTGACAATAGAAAGTCCTAAGCCTGTAGAATGCTCACCACCCGTAGGCTTCGCCGAAAGGCGGGTAAATTTGCCAAAAAGCTTCTTTTTATCTTCTTCGGTAAAGCCGGGTCCTTCGTCTTGAACTTCGATACGTACATATTCTTGAGGAGGAGCGAGGAGGTTATCCTTTGGTGTTTCGTCGGCAAGAACATTTGCGTAATCGTCCAGCACTCGCACCCAGACGTTTTTGCCATATGGAGAATACTTCACAGCGTTAGAAAGTAGATTGTCCAGAACTTGTAACGTAGCATTTTTATCAGCATAAGCAACAAGCGTATATCGTTCTAGTCCTTCGCGATTCTGATTCTGTTCGAAATGCAGAGTAATGTTTTTGGCTTGAGCACGTGCCTTGTAGTTATTCACAACGTTTTCCGCTAGCGAAGCAATTTCGAAGACAGAGAATGTGAAGCGCAGCGTTCCCTGCTCAATAGCGCTTACGTCAAGGAGTGTTGTAATAAGCTCAAACATGCGCTCAGAAACTGTGTAGATGTCTCCAGAAAATTCAATAATTTCTGCAGTAGAGAGCGATTCTGCTTCGTCGCGAATAAGCTTCGCAAGCATGCGAATGTTCGAAACAGGATTTTTGAGGTCGTGTGCGACAATGCCTAGGATTTCATTCTTTTCACGGTTTAACTCAGCAAGCTCGTAGTTGCGCTGATGCAGCGATTCTATTGTGGACTGAAGCTCGGTATTCGTCAGCTCGATTTCTGCTGCCTGCTTCTCAAGAATAGCCTGTTGGCGAAGGATTTCATTATTGATGCGTTTGAGTTCTTCTTCTGAACGCTTTTTTGAGCGATATCCATTTGCAATAAGTCCTGCGATGAAGAGCAGCAAAAAAACGCCAACAATTAAAGAGTTGCGTAGGAGCGACAGACGCTTGATATGCTCTTCTTGTTTAGAAGTTTCAAGCTGCATTTGCAGTGCAGCAACATTGCTTTGCATTTCTGCCGATAGCAGCGAATCACGAAGCCTTGCAAAATGCTTGTAGTAGTAGAGTGCACTGTCATAGCGTCGTGCATCCTGATGGATTTCTGAGAGTACAAAGTAGGTTTGCTTTAGTTCATTGCGGAATCCAGAGCGCAATGCTTCTTCTTTCGAGCGCAAGGCGTAGTGTAGCGCTGAATCTGGCTTCCCCAAGCGGCTATAGCATAAGCCAATTGTATGAAGTGCCGCGGTAGTCGAAAGATGATCGGATATTACTCGCGCTGTGTCATATACTTGGAGAGCATACTTAAGTGACGAGGCGTAGTCTTGTTGCTTGATATAGTACTCGCTTAAGTTGAGCCAAGACCAAACAATGTGTGGACTTCCGACCTGTTTGTACAGTGCTTCTGCATAAAGTAGTGTGTCTAATGCTTCTGTGAATTTCCCTTGTCGCATGTAGCAGACAGCAACATTGCCTAGAACAGTTGCGATACGTTCTTTATTGTTCATACTGCGATGAATTGCAAGAGCTCGGTGGTAGTTATCAAGTGCTTTGTCGTACTTTTCCTGTGCACGATAGATATCACCGATAAGGTTAGAAGCGCTCGCAATACCGGGGTAATAATTTGCTTCTTCAAAAGCTGCAAGGGCTCGAATTTGATGTTCGAGAGCCATATCGTACCGCCCTTGATTTTCATATACTTGTCCCATACTCCGCAGCGCTAAACCAACACCAAGCTTATCGCCAAGCTTGTCAGCGAGAGTACGTGCTTGCTGTGCAAACATAAACGAAGAATCCAAAGAAATGTATCGGTACTCGCGTGCAAGCTCATTGAGTATTTCAACACGTTCTTTGTCAGTAGCGGAGTTCAGGGCAAGCTTGAGACTATCAATGCGGCGAGGCAGCGCAAGTGCTTGCGCACAGCATAGCATCGATATACACAATATAGTTGTGGGATGAGTGGCTGGGTGCAATCGGACGTTGCAGCACAGAATGATCTGCTTCATACAGAAATAATACTGGCTTAGCGTAGCAGCAATACCATAACAACGGCGCATACACACAGCAAAAATACTGAAATCAATTACCTCGTCTAATTATCACAGTTCTGCCTGTATTTCGAAGATGCAGAGTATCTGTTGTCTGTGTACAGGTATTTGATAGGTTTTTAGGAAACTTAGCAGGATAGCAACCTCTAACGAACCTCGGCGCCTAATGCAACGTGCACTTTTTCTGGTGTTATAAGAGCTAGAGAGCCATCAGGCATTGTGGCAGCAAGAATCATGCCTTGAGATTCTAGACCCATAAGTTTTGCTGGCTTAAGGTTTGCTACGACAGTGACGAGTTTTCCGATAAGCTCTTCGGGTGTGTAGGATTTCCCAATACCTGCAATGATTTGACGCTGTTCACTACCCAAATCTACTTGAAGCCTAATAAGCTTTTCCGATTTTGGGACGCGTTCTGCCATCAAGATTTTCCCGACGCGGAGCTGGACTTTTGTGAAGTCTTCAAGAGCAATATGCTGTGATAGTGGGGTATTATCCTGAATATGCACTTTGATTGCCGAAGAATAAGCTGTAACACTAGCGGATGATAGAGGGGCGTGCTGACCAAGCTTTGCAATTTGCCGAGCTACGACTTCATCGTCTATCCTACTAAAGAGCACAGTTGGTTGCTGAAGTGCTGTGCGTTCGGGGATATGTGGCAAGCATAGGGATTGCCAGTGGAGTGTGTGCATATCAGTAGGCTTTCCTACAAGGTTGAGCATCATGCGTGATGTATGCGGTAAAA
>JANWZB010000101.1 GCA_025055035.1 Candidatus Kapaibacterium sp. | reverse complement strand
TGTACATAAGACGAATATTTGGACGCGGCAGGGGGTTACGTCCTAGCCCACTTGTTAAAGCAAGACGCAGGCTGATGCGTGGACTATGCTGTGCATCAGCACCAAAGCTATGCGAGTAGTATGTATATATGCCTACGTCGCGGTCGAGATTAAACGTGCGATTGACAATAGACCTGTCGACAAATTGTTGTTCCCCTGAAGAAATAACCCGTTCTCGGTTTCCCGGAAGCTTCCCTAACCCGAGACCAATGTGGAAATATGGTAGAATGCGATAAGTAATTATTGCGTCACGCAGTACGTTGAAGAATTGGGTGTGATCGAAGTCTACATCGCTACGCGTGAAGCCAAGCTGAATAAGATAGCTAAGGCGTGAATCAACGATGAATCCATTAAGACGTAGACGCAGTCGGCGGATAGTAAACTGAATATCTGTTGGAAGGAATGGGTTTGCGGCAGGGCTTTCGAGCGATATTTGATTCTGTGTCCGAAAGCGTAGTGTGAGCAAGAGACTACTATCACGCTCAAGAAAATTGATGCCACCGGATAACCATACTCTATCGCCACTTTCTCCTACTTCTTCTTGGCATGAAGCTGAGTATGTGCACAACACTATCAATGCACCGCAAAACCATAACCAGCATGAACGAGAAGCTGTATTTCCCCAACACAAGCGTTTGTCGTGCATAGACTATCGCAGAGATGGTGAGTAACTATATTACGTATAATCATACAGAAGCCATCGGAGAATAGCGCGGTGATGGCGCTGTTTTATGCGGGCTTGCGATGTATTCCCGATAAACGTCAGCAGTGTCCATGCTATAAGCCGCCATATGCTGCCAATCATAAGGATAACGCGTAGCGCCTGAAGAATAAGAACAGAGGACTGATAGCGGCGGGCAAAGAGCTTTTTTGTACTACGGTACAAGTGAATAACCATTTCTTCGGAGACAGCTTCAGTAGAAGCCCCGCCAAAGTGTACAATGCGAGCACCTGTGTAGTAGTAAACGAGCAGGTTTTGCTTGCGCACTGCCTCACACAAGTCAATTTCCTCTGCATACATAAAGTACTGTTCATTCATACCGCCGATAGCACGAACAAGGTCTGTTCGCATCAGCATACATGAACCTTTAACAACCTCGACAGGCCTCGAACATTCGGGAATGTATTCGCCAAGGACTGCAGGCTTCCAGAAAGGCACAAGTCTCCAGAGAGGGATGTGAGCATGAAATGCTCTCCACAGTGAGGGTTGGTATAGGGCAGTTGCTTGGGTTGTTACGCCGTCGGCGTTGAGTGTATGAGGTCCTACAATCCCTATATGTGGATGATCACGCAAGAACGCGACCATTTTATCGAGTGCACCATCAAGAATGAGTGTGTCGGGATTGAGAAAAAGAACGTATTCACCCTCAGCAATGCGTAGCCCTTGATTGTTTGCTTTGGCAAAGCCAAGATTTGACTCGTTGACAATAAGGCGTGCATAAGGAAAGTCACGCCGAATCATAGTACATGAGTCGTCGTTGGAGGCGTTGTCAATAATGATAAGCTCGTAGGGACTTGTCGTTTCTCGCTCAATTGAGCGCAAACAATTGCGCAGCATTGCCGAAACGTTGTAGCTGACGATAATAATCGAAATCAAGAAACTCTGCAAATAATAGTAGAAGCTTCGTTACATATTGCGTCTATATTGACCGCCCACGTGATATAGGGCATGAGAAATTTGACCCAAAGAGCATACTTTGACCGTTTCCATGAGTTCGGCAAAGATGTTGCGATTTTGAATTGCTACCATCTGAAGCCGCTTGAGGGCATCAGCAGCAACGTTACCGTTGCGTAGATGAAAAGCACGAAGAGCACGAATTTGTGCTTGCTTTTCCTCTTCTGTTGCACGAATGACTTCTTTGGGAATAGTATAGGCGGGTTTCTCTTTGGGAAGAAAGGTGTTGACCCCGATAATAGGAAGCTCTCCTGAATGCTTGAGCATTTCGTAGCGCATAGATTCTTCTTGAATTTTATTGCGCTGGTACATGGTTTCCATAGCACCGAGTACGCCGCCACGCTCAGTGATTCTGTGAAATTCTGCCATGACAGCCTCCTCAACAAGGTCTGTAAGTTCTTCGATAATAAACGAGCCCTGAAGGGGATTTTCGTTTTTTGCCAAGCCTAACTCGCGGTTGATAATCAGCTGAATCGCAACAGCACGGCGCACAGATTCTTCGGTAGGTGTTGTGATTGCCTCGTCATAAGCGTTGGTATGCAGGGAGTTGCAATTGTCATAAATTGCGTACAACGCTTGCAGTGTTGTGCGAATGTCATTAAAGTCAATCTCTTGTGCGTGGAGACTACGCCCTGAGGTTTGGATGTGATACTTCAGCATCTGTGAGCGCTCGTTAGCACCATACTTGTATTTCATTGCTTTTGCCCAGATGCGACGAGCTACGCGCCCAATCACAGCGTATTCAGGGTCAATGCCATTCGAGAAGAAAAATGACAGGTTAGGTGCAAAATCATCGATATGCATCCCCCGCGAGAGGTAGTACTCGACAAATGTGAACCCATTAGCAAGGGTGAAGGCAAGCTGTGTGATAGGATTTGCCCCCGCTTCGGCGATGTGGTATCCTGAAATCGAAACGGAATAAAAGTTGCGAACGGCATGGTCGATGAAATACTGCTGAATATCTCCCATCATACGCAGCGCAAACTCTGTTGAGAAGATACATGTATTTTGGGCTTGGTCTTCTTTGAGAATATCTGCTTGCACAGTACCGCGTACTTGCTTAAGAGTATCAGCCTTAATGGCCTCGTAGGTATTGCGTGGCAAGACTTTGTCGCCTGATATGCCAAGTAGCATGAGCCCTAAGCCATCGTTGGTTTCGGGGAGTACTCCATTGTAGTGCGGGGCGGGTACACTAGATTGTTCGTAGTAAGCTGTAATCGTTGCACGAACTTCATCCTCTAAACCGTGTGCACGAATGTACTTTTCGCACTGCTGGTCAATTGCCGCATTCATGAAGAATGCTAGTATCATCGGTGCAGGACCGTTGATGGTCATAGAAACACTTGTTGAGGGCTTGCATAGGTCGAATCCCGAATAGAGCTTCTTTGCATCATCAACTGTTGCAATCGAAACACCAGAATTGCCGATTTTGCCGTAGATATCCGGACGCTCATCGGGGTCTTCGCCATATAGGGTAACGCTGTCAAACGCAGTCGAGAGTCGCGCAGCAGGCATCCCAGCACTTAAGTAGTGAAAGCGTTTGTTTGTGCGCTCTGGCGAGCCTTCCCCAGCGAACATCCGTGTTGGGTCTTCGCCTTGCCGCTTGAATGGATATATGCCAGCAGTATAGGGGAACTCCCCAGGAAAGTTTTCTGTCATACTCCATCGGACAATGTCGCCGTAGTCCTCGTATCGCGGAACAGCAATTTTTGGTATCTTTTGGTGTGCCAGTGACTCTGTAAAGTTTTGCACGCGCACTTCCTTACCACGTACCGTGTACGAAAAATATTCGCGTTGATAGCGCTCTTTCTTTTCACGCCATGTGCTAAGAAGCTGTGCCGTATCGTGGTGCAATTGTTGCTTGCATTCTTCGTAAAGGCGCTCAAGCTCGTTCAGTGCTAGAGTAAGGGCTTGGCGGTGCATGCTGTAGGAAGTATCACCTCGTACACTAGCATGTGCAGAGCTAGCGAATGAGGTGGAAGCAGATGATGGTCGTGCACGTGACATAGAAGATATCAATAAGAAGGTAGACGAGAGCACACAAACAACGATAGTCAATGTGTTTCCCGCAAAAAAGAGAGTGGTGGGCACACACATTCATGCTAGTCTGTGTGCCCTGTAATTATAATGCTTCTCCTTCCGCGTGCGACAACGCAGAAGCAACATAGTGCATGATAGCAATGAGCCGAGAATAGTTCATGCGTTTCGGTCCAATAAGACCAATTGTCCCAACAGCGTTTGCCGGTGCATAGCGGTATTTTGTTGTAAGAAGGCTGTATTCTCCCATGAGAGAGGAATCTATCTCGCTGCCGATAGCAACGCGTACCATGCCTTCTGCTTTGGGTGCAGAACTATCGAGCAGATGAATGATGACCTCCTCGCTTTCAATAAGCTCAATAATACTGCGAACCCGAGAAGGTGAGTCGAACTCAGGATGATCGAACAAGTGCTGCGCTCCTGCTATATGGACTGTGCCACCGGGCAGAATATGGTCGCTAAATAGTTCATCGGCAGAATTGACAAAAAGTCGAACAAGCGCATGATTGCCGATATCAGCCTCTCGGACAATATCTTGCAAGTTTGTACGGATAAACTCCAACGATTTCCCAGCAAGCTTTTCGTTGAGGGCTCGTGCGATATCCTCGCAATCGGGGTTTTCTAACTCGAACGAAGCTTCGAGTGTGAGAGTGCGAACGATGTCGGAGTTTAGTGTGAGAACAACAAGTAAACGGTGCGAAGCCAAACGAAACAGCTCGATTTTGTCAATTGTTGCATGAGCAATTTGTGGCATTTTGATAATGCTCAAGTGCCGAGACAGCGAGCCAAGAATTTTCGATACATCCTTCAGTGTGGCTTCATTTTGGCATGCTGCCAAAATATGCTGGTGAATCGCCTGAACCTCTTGTTCTGGAAGGGGTTCAATATTCATCAGCGAATCTACATAATACCGGTAGCCCTTGTCTGTAGGGATGCGTCCCGATGATGTATGTGTATGGGTAATATAGCCCATCTCTTCAAGGTCTGCCATAGTATTACGGAGCGAAGCAGGGCTAAGATGAAGCTCCTCCTGCAAAACCTTTGAGAGATTTCGAGAGCCTACCGGTGTGGCATCGAGGATAAAGTTTTGTACGATAGCCTGTAGAATAGAGCGCTCGCGTGGTGTAAGATCGCGCTCATTACTGCGGCGTGGAAGTGTTGTCGGTTTCATAGCACAACAGCAAAGGGATAGCGTACAAAACTACGATTTTTCAGGCGTTTCCGCAAATGCGGGCAGTAAGACATGCCTACAAGGCTTGTACCGCATGGATAAAACGGCGTGAATGGTCGGAAAAGTTCCGACTAAGATGGAATTGGTAGTACAGCGTCAGAAAGTCGAGAAGCTGGCGGTGTTGGTGTTCTGAGAGACGTATGCGACAAGCATGCTCTGCTTCGACGCTCGAAAGCCGCTGTAGCACAGCAAGTGTCCCCGCATCAACAGGAAAGCCCGTAGCGGCAGAAGCATAGCGCGGAGAATACGGTGCGCCGTTGGCAAGTGAAAGAAGAAAACTTGAAGAGTCTGTTGCAGCAACAGCCTCCCCAGTTATTGCGCATTGTGTAGGTCTAAGGCGAAACCCTATAAGAGCAGCATACTGTATTTGAAACCAGATGAGGAGGGTCTGTTCATTGCTCGTGCTTGCATTTAAGGCAAGAAGAGATGTCTTGAGAAGTTCGAAAATGCTCGGATTGCGTTCCTCATGCAGCTGAGTTGTATAGACCGTATCACAGATTGCCAAGCCTGCTGTAATACGGTCGAATGAGTCTAGAAGGCTTCGCATTGGAACAGCTATTTCTGCTGCTGAGAGCGTGTACAATTCTTGATGAGGTCGCTTATAAAAGCGTAGAATACTGTATGACATTGGCTCAAGCGCTGTACCAAACTTGTTCTTTGTTCTGCGTGCGCCATGAGCGACGAATGCGCAGCGGCCATACTCTGCCGTATATGCCGTGAGTAGTTTACTGGAATCACGATATTTGAGTGATTTGAGTATGATAGCTTCAGTGGTAGCAATCATGAGCACCTGTATTGTGAGGAAATCTGCTATTCGGACTTCACAATGATAGGAATGACACCAAGTTTGAGCGTTTGAGCGATAGTTGTGAAACTTGGTAGTGCTTCTTTTGCTTCAGCGATGCTCGGGAAGCAACCAGCACGGACACGGTGATACTGAATATTCCGAACTTTCTCGAAGAATGGCTCAACGCGTGCATCGGACAGGCGTTTGTCATGGATTGACGCGCGAAGCAGTGCATTGCGAATGTATAGAGCATCTTTGGCTATGCTCAGAGCACAAAATTGAATAATGTAGGGACATGGATTCTGTGCACGTGCGTTGTAGGAGAGCGTTGCTGCTTGAGCTTTAAGCACAGGCTTAGAAGTTGGGGCGTCAGCAATGATCTGCTCTGGAATAGGTGCTGCTGTGTCGGCTTCAACGGCTGCACGGATAATAAATTCACGCTGATACGTGAGATCTGTAGTTGTTGGAGTACCTGTTCTCACAATATGTATTGGTGCACCTTCGATAAGAAACGATTTATTGTTGCCAGACACAACGCTTACGAAGTAAGTACGTTCTTTACCTATTTCAACCATTTCCCCTGACAGAGCGTAGAAGTACGCGCTTGTTGCGCTATCGACAATGACGACAGGAATAAGCTCAGTAAAGGCAGCAGCCCTACTGCCAAGTGAAGGCTTCTGTTCAAGAATATCAACAGTCAGCCATACACGGAGTGTCTCAGACAATGCAGCAGATGAAGCAGCAGAGTCGATACTCCATGCTGCTTGAGCAGTGCAATACCACGACAAGATGGTACTTACATACACTGCATGTAGGCAGCACTGCATCCATAGTGAGCGCTTGTGTATCATAGGCAAGAATTGCTATTGGTCGGTGTAATGGATTAGGACTCTACAGTGCTCCTTCGAGAATCCACGTGCGAACACCATCGATATGATTCTGCGTAATGCGGCTTTGGAATGACTCTCGGTGCGGAATGCGTGTGCGCGACGTGAAGTCTATAACTCGCATAAGTATGCTCTGTTCCGGCTTACCTGCTACTACTAAGCCCGGAGTAGCAAACACAACATCGAAGTATGATGTCAGTGCTACACCACCTGCACGAGTGTGTGCGTTATGGCAGCCTGTAGTGTTGCAAGCCAGACTGAAGAGTGGAAGCACATGTCGTTCAAAGCTCACGTTCGACGAAGGGATGACAATCTCTGCGGGGTCGGTGATAACACGCCCGCATGAGTATACACCATAGAGCGATACAATGCACGTGATACTAAGCATGAGTTTGATGCTTAATGAGCATACCCGGCATGTACGTAGGGGAGAACTATCAATCGGTATCATAGCATGACAATAATTATATAGCAGTAGCGCAAGCGATACGGGTGTATTACTATGCTTTCCAAACTTGGTCAGGAAGAGCGGGTAAGCCGTTCAGTGCGTTGCGAGTGTCAATAATAGTATCACACCACGCTAGAAGTTCTGAGTAGTTAATGGACTTATGGTGTGTAACAATAACTGCCGCGTCGTATTGCGTCAGGGTGTCTTTACACCATTCTATTGATGTCTTTCCGGCATAAGCACTATGTTCATGTGCAGGCGGAATAACAGGTATATAGGGGTCGTAGAAGTCCACGAGGGCCTTCTCGCGGGTGAGTAAGTCCATAATGGCGAATGTGGGGGATTCGCGCATATCATCAACATCGGGCTTGTACGCAAGACCAACGCAGAGAATGCGGCTGCCATTCATACACTTTTTACGATGATTGAGTGCCTCTATAGTACGCTTGACGACAAATTGTGGCATTGCTGTATTGATTTCACCAGCAAGCTCAATAAAGCGCGTATGCAAACCAAATTCACGGGCTTTCCATGTAAGGTAAAATGGGTCTATGGGAATACAGTGTCCACCGAGTCCGGGCCCGGGATAAAAGGGCATGAAACCGAATGGCTTTGTTTTTGCAGCTTCGATAACCTCGTGAATATCAATATCCATCGCATGAAAGACAAGCTTCATTTCATTCACGAGGGCAATATTAACCGAGCGAAAAATATTTTCCAACAGCTTTACCGCCTCAGCTGTTTTAGGATTCGAAACCCGAACGGTGCGAATAATGACTGAAGAATATAATGCTTCAGCAAGCTCTAGAGCGTCGGCGCCATCGCCACCAATGACCTTGGGAATTGTCGTAGTGCCGAAGTGAGGGTTGCCAGGATCTTCTCGTTCTGGGCTGAAAGCAAAATATAGATTCTTTCCTGATTGCAGACCAGAGATACGCTCACAGATAGGGCGGAGAATCTCATCGGTTGTGCCTGGATAAGTTGTAGATTCTAGAACAACCAAATGCCCGGACTTGAGATGTGGTGCAATAGCGTGCGAGGTATTGATGATATATCTCATATCCGGCTCACGGTGCTTCGTGAGCGGCGTGGGAACACAAAGAATGACAGCATCAGTATTACGCACCGCATGGAAATCGTCGGTAACACAAGCTCGCGTTGATGTACTTAGTGCCTGCATCTCGTCGGCAGGAAAATGCTTGATGTAGCTTGTACCCGAGCGAAAAGCAGCGAGCTTGGTTGTATCAATATCAATGCCGACAACATGAAAACCCTGCTTGTGAAATGCTGCTAAAAGCGGTAGTCCTACGTAACCTAGACCAATAATACCAACTGTGTACTCACGGTTGCGAATACGCTGAATTAGTGCTTCTTTCATCGAGAATGTGCAAAAATGAATGTATAGTAGTGCAGCTGCAAGGTTATGTATACTCAAGGTTTTGAGAGCAAAGAACTATGCAGCCATACAACATAAGCTCTCCACATGTGCAAGCAATTTTGCACCAAGTCTTGCAGAGTGCAATAGCGTGCAAATATAGCATTTTTGCGTTTTGTAGCGAAGGAGGTAGCAATTTTATGCGGGAGGAATTAGGTTCTCTACCAGTATTCTGGTTTCATTTCGCGGGTCATCAAGTCTTGGATTGCTTGGTATGGGGTCTTATTGTGAAAGAGAACTTCATAGACTTGATGCACGATGGGCATTTCTACACCAGTTTTCTGAGCAAGTGCATGAATAGACTCAGACGAAAAGACGCCTTCAGCGATTTGCTGTGTTTCACGGCGGATTTGGTCGAGCGTTTTACCACGGGCGATGTGTTCGCCGACAGCGCGGTTGCGCGAATGGCGGCTTGCACAAGTAACAATAAGGTCTCCTAGCCCGGACAGCCCAGAAAATGTCATAGGCTGTGCGCCTAATGCTACCCCCAGTCGGGTAATTTCGGCAAGACCACGTGTAATAAGTGCTGCCTTTGTGTTATCGCCCATTCCGAGCCCGTCAACAATACCAGCAGAGATAGCAATCACGTTTTTCACTGCTCCTCCTAGTTCTGCCCCAATAACGTCGGCAGAGTGGTATACTCGAAATGTTGGGCGCGTAAATACTCGCTGTACAAGCTTTGCGACTTCCTCACTCTTAGAAGCGGCAACGACAGTCGTTGGTAGTTCCCGTGCGACTTCCTCAGCGTGGCTTGGACCAGTTAACGCTGCAAATGCATGAGGAGGTACATGAGCTACGTTGTGCAAAATTTCCGAAACACGCATGAGTGTACTGCGTTCAACGCCTTTTGATGTGCTGACAATGATTTTTCCCTCTGTGCGGAAGCGGTATTCCTCGAATACTGGGCGAATAAACTGCGTTGGAATAGCGACAACAAGCATGTCGGCAAGAGTCGCTTCCTCTGGGTCATGGGTAAGAATAATAGTATCAGGAATAGAAACACCGGGAAGATACGCACTGTTAATACGCGTGCGCCGCATGTGCGCGATAGTGTCGTAGCTGCGTGCCCACAGAGTAACACTGTGATTGTTGGCGGACAAGAGAAGAGCCAGCGCTGTACCCCAGCCGCCGGCTCCGAGAACAGAAACACGCATATGTTCGGAGTTTATCAGAGAGAGGTTACGGTTTGCCTTTCTTGAGGATGTTCACAAGGCGGAGATGCTCAAACTTATTTTCTTTCCCTTCGAGCAAGCGCTGGATGTTTTGTCGGTGTGCATAAATCACGAGTAAACTCAACCCAATGAGCATGAGGACAATTGTGTGGTAGCCCTCGATAGGCACATGGAAAACGTTGTAGCGAACAGCCATTGTTGTAGGAAGTGCCATAGCAGCCAAAATAGAACCTAAAGAGACATACCCTGAAATAGCAACGGTGATAACGAAGATACTGAAAATAACAGCAACTTCTACAGGTGCAACGCCCAGGAGCATTCCTGCTGCCGTATTGATGCCTTTGCCACCACGAAATCCTACCCACGGCGACCAAATATGCCCCATTACAGCTGCAATGCCACAAATAACTCGTATAAGGGTAATATCCTCGAACGGTGTATTGTTAGGGAAAGGTATTGGTTCACCTTGAAATAGATATGCGATAACTGTAACAGCGAGAACACCTTTAGTAATGTCAATCACCTGCACAAGGAGACCCCATTTCACACCAAGAACACGGAAAGCATTAGTACTGCCCATATTTCCACTGCCGCGCTCACGTATATCGAAGCCGAAAAAACGGCGACTGATAATAACAGCCGTCGGGAGCGATCCAGCAAGAAAGCTGAGTGTAGTTACAATCACAAGGCGCAGAAGAGGATCCATAACTGTTGGCGAAAAAAAGTGTAAACAAAACTAAGAGGACGTAGGGACTAAACGATAGTACGGATATCTAGTCTAGCACAGAGACAGAAGCTGGACACACAAACACACACGGAATAAACTTAGGAGATTTTTGTGTAAAAATCAAGTAACATTGAGAGTTTGTGAAGAAATATTATGCTACTAGCGAAACGTGCAAAGATTTGTGGGTATAGTGCTACATTTTCCCAAATCCCTTATACATGTCGTACCGTGCACTGTATGTTACAAGATTGAAGGTACTGT
>JANWZB010000100.1:1179-10786 GCA_025055035.1 Candidatus Kapaibacterium sp. | reverse complement strand
GCGCAAAAGAGCAGGATCGAGGACGTCGGGGCGATTTGTTGCAGCAATGACAATAATACCGCTATTCTGTTCGAAACCGTCCATTTCTACGAGCAGTTGATTGAGCGTTTGCTCACGCTCGTCATGTCCGCCGCCTAGCCCTGCTCCACGATGGCGACCGACAGCATCAATCTCATCAATAAAGATAATACATGGTGCGTTGCGTTTAGCTTGCTCAAATAGGTCACGTACACGGCTTGCACCGACGCCAACAAACATTTCAACAAAATCTGCCCCCGATATAGAAAAGAACGGGACATCAGCTTCTCCAGCTACAGCGCGGGCTAGAAGAGTTTTGCCTGTACCTGGAGGACCGAGCATTAACACGCCATGAGGAATCTTCCCACCGAGTCGCTGAAACTTTGCTGGGTCACGGAGGAACTCAATAATTTCTTGAAGTTCATACTTTGCTTCATCTGCGCCAGCAACATCATCAAACGTTACTTTCTTAGCATTTTCGCTAATGAGCCGTGCACGTGCTCGCCCGAACGAGAAAATTCCACGAGTACTACCCGGACCGCCTCCTTGCATACGACGCATAATGAGGAAATAAATACCAATGAGCACAATCCATGGTAGGAATGACACTATCCAGCTTACCCACTGGCTATCACCTTCTTCATAGCGCCATGTGATGCCTTTTTCTGCCCATAGACGTTCTGTCTCAGAGTCAAGGACACCCAGACGTGTAAAGAAGCGTTGAACTTCAATCTGCCCTGTACCGTTCGGCTTTAAAATGCTGACTTTCTCACGTAGTACGCCGTGAAATACGAAGTCATTAAGCTGAGACTTAGTAATCGTAGCAGACTCGATTTTTCCCGCCTCAAGAAATCGCTTGTATTCAGTGTACGTGACCGATACTTCAGCTTGCTGACCAGTATTGACCAGCATATACATGACAATAACGAAGCCGAAAATGAAGAGCCAAATCATCGCCGTTTTCGTAACCTTTCCAGCAGGAGAGTCATCACTATTATTATGATTGCGAAAGCCATTGAAATTGTTGCGGTTGCTGCGGTTATGAGGGCGCGTCTGTCGTTTTGCTGGCTCGTTGTTGTTTGTATGTTTGCGTTCATCAGTTGCCATTCTATTCTCCTTATGAGGTGCCAAAGCACGACAATGTGCGATATTAGGGAATTATGAAAAAGTTTCTCTATGCTATACGATGAAGTGTATCTTTTGGCTGATAAGAATCATGCGAAATTAATGTAAACGGTGCACGGAACTTTCTGCTATATCTGTGCAAGGCGCAATCGAACGGCTTCTGTGTGCTTATGAGCAATTAGGAGGTATGTAGAACATACACGTCGGCAAGGTTGCGCCCAAGCTCGTTGTAGTCGAGACCATATCCGACAATGAACAGCGGTGAGATTTCAAATCCTACGTACTTAGGCTCAACCGTACCGCGACACACGTCAGGCTTAAAAAAGAGTGTTGCAATGGCAAGAGACATGGGATTCATGTTCTGGAGATGCGTTACGATGCGCCGCACCGTCAATCCTGTGTCAACAATGTCTTCAAGGATAACGACGTGTTTTCCTGCAAGGTCTTGACCTGTATAGTGAGTAATCGAAACTGTTCCCGACGAATGCATAAGAGCGCCGTAGCTCTCTGCACGAATAAACTCCACAGTACAAGGCAGTGTAACTTCTCGTAGTAAATCAGCAGCGAACAGGAAACTACCTTTAAGAACTACGACGAATACAACCTCGTTTCCATTGTAGTCTTGGGTGATTTGTGCGGCAAGACGCCGAACAGCGTGAGCAATTTGGTCGCGAGTGACAAGCTTCTTGAATTGCTTGTCGTGGAGCTGAATGACACTAGTGTCTATTGTCATGGCATTAGGTTTAGTATGTGCTTCTGGGAAGGGGCGCTGTGCTGATAAGAATATACTGTGCGTCTTCATAGCATGTCATGTGGAGGTGGAGTGAACAGTATGCCTTTGGGGCGCCGAAACTCTAAGCGTAGAGCTGTTGGTGCATCATTCGAAAGCCGAAAGTGTTCACTCAACCGCAGCCCACAAAGCCACACGATACGCTCTCCCTCATCTGTGCGTGCTGTAAGAACAAGAACATGCTGACGGTGAAAGAAAGGGATTTTAGAATTTGTCAAGTAATCACTGACCTTCATTGTCCCCTTCATACCAAATGGTGTAAAAACATCGCCCGGCTGCCAAGTGCGGAGCGTCATTCTATATGGTACGCTGCGTGTGTCAATGAACTCTATCGCAGGGTCTGCTGTAAATTTCACATTTTTTCTATCGACTTCCTCTAGAAAAATACGCCATCCGCCGAAATCGTAATAGTTGTTTTTCTCTACTTTCACGTTGAGCTGATGTACAGCAGGAACGTATCCTAGTAGAATCATCGAGCGGTCACGCACAGCAATAAACCCTCGTGTAATATCGCACTTTGTACCTACGTCTGTATCTACAAGGCGAAGAACCTTTTCAATGGCATCAAAGCCGAGCATTAGTCCAAAGCGCCGCTGTACGGCTCTGCGTATGCATTCACTTTGAAGAAAGCGCTTGCACGTACGCAAGATGCTGACATTGAACCCAATATAAGGTTGCGTGTCTTCCTGAACAAGGAGCGAGGGGAGGATACGCTCTACAGTGTCGCGAATAATCTCGTCAGCGCCAGCAAGAATTTGCGATGTTCGATGGAGAATTGTAACGATATTGGGTGAGTATTCTCGTTCAAGCAGTGGCAAAAGGTGGTGACGTATCTTATTGCGACGAAATGTAATATCGGTATTAGATGAGTCCTCGCGCCATGAGAGCCCGCGCACAAGCGCATAATGATGAAGCTCAGCTTTTTGCATTCCGACGCAGGGGCGGAGTAACGTCGTATGCTTGCCAAAAGCGCGTTGTGTAGAAATGCCTGCCAAGCCCGCTAAACCTGAGCCACGCAGCATATTCATCAATACTGTCTCTACTGAATCATTGAGGGTGTGCGCTGTGCAAACAGCATTAGCTTGATGTTTATAGGCAGTAAACTCCAGAAACCTGTATCGTAGCTCACGTCCTGCTTGCTCAAGCGACATGTTTTGTACTTCTGCAAAGCGCTTGACATCAGCGTAGGCAATGTAGCAAGGAATACCATAACGCCGGCATGTTTCTCGTACAAATGCTGCATCATGATCGGATTCTTGACCCCGCAATCCGTGATTGAAGTGTGCAGCAATGATAGAAAGTTCTCGATGTTCGGCAATGCATATCAGCATGTCAAGAAGGGCGATAGAGTCAACACCACCACTAACTGCCACAATAATTGTAGCGGTATGAGGCAATTCTGCTTCATGGTACAGCACATGTTCTAGACGGTGATGGAATGCTCGTACCTCGTGAGGTATTGTTTCTCTGGATATGTCCTGTACTGCAGTATAAGTAGGTTGCTTGCGGTGATACTGGCGGCGTGTTGTTGTCCGTGAGGTACTAGAGCGGCGCTGATGCGGAGTGTAGAATTTGAAGCTGATAGCAGGATGCAGTTCTACGCTTGTTGGTTGTGGAGTATCAGGGTGTTTTGCAGTGAGTGCGGCACGCCCGTTGTAGCGGGCAGCAAGGACTTCCTGAAGAGAAGTGATGACGTCGCCAAATGGGCTTTGGACGTCTTCAGTTTCTTCTCGCAGGATGCGCTGAGAGGTTTGTGTTCGATGCTTTGTAGCAACAATGCTTCGACTATCACCCTGAAGATGCTCAGAGAGAAGTGGAAACTCTAGGTCTGCTTCGGAGTATGTGCTGAGAAGTTCAACTGCCCTCTGGCTTGCAGACCGTAGTAACGCCTGTTCTTGGCGCAAAGGGCGTAGTGCTTCTACGCTTGTATGTTTCCAGAGGTCATCGCTGGGATATATATATAAATACGCGATTTCCGACGCAGAAAGTGTCGGAGGTAGAGAAGGCGGAAAAGCAGTGCTATGTTCTGAACGATAACTCACTATACAGTACGTGCTAGTTAATGGGGATTGCTCGTGCAATATTCAAATACTCATCAGATACAGATGCAGTATGAAAGTTCTGCTCATGCATCTGTACTTGCTCAGAAGATGCAAGATATGGAGAGGTGTAACCACAGTCGAGAAGATACTCGTAATAACGCCATAGGCGATCTTCTACGGATGCAAATGTTGTGTATGTCATAAGATCGCGTCGAACAGAAGCTGAATCATGCAAACCCTTCAAATATCCACTGTAAAACTTGCGGAATTCACGAACGGCAAGCGATTCACCTTTGTACTGTACAGAATAACGCAGATGCTGCAGACACACTGCAATGCGTTCATACGCTGTAGGTGGTATTGCATGCTTGCCTGTGCGTAGATAGGCTTTTGCTTGATGAAAGATAAAGGGATTGCCAATAGCAGCTCGACCAATCATCACAGCATCGCAGCCTGTTGTAGTAAATGCTCGGAGGCAGTCTTCGGGTGTTGCAACGTCTCCGTTGAGGATAATCGGAATACTTACCACACGCTTTACCTTCTCTATCCAGCTCCAGTCGGCATGACCATCATGACCCATATCGCGAGTGCGGCAGTGTATAGCGAGCGCGGCAATGCCTGCTTCTTGCTCAAGGCGCTGTGCAAGTTCAACAATGATGATTGAACTGTTATCCCAACCAAGGCGTGTTTTCACCGTAACAGGTAAACGTACCGTTTGGACAAGAGTTTTTGCCATCGCTACCATTGTATCAGGCTCTTTGAGCAGAGCAGCACCAGCGTTGCGAGCTATAACATTTTTTACCCAGCAACCACAGTTGATGTCTATGAAGTCTGGAGATGATTGTTCAGCAATGCGAGCAGCGTGTTGCATAACGTCAACATTTCCCCCGAAAATCTGAATGGCAACAGGGTGCTCATTGTCGTCGAGGGTAAGTTTTTTCACCGAGCGCCATGCATCACGCACGAGTCCTTCGGAAGAAATGAACTCTGTGTACACAATGTCTGCTCCTAGCCTTCGGCAAATAAGGCGAAAAGGCAGGTCGCTTACATCTTCCATCGGTGCAAGCAGTATACCTTGTTCTACTTCAATTGTGCCAATTTTCATGGCTAAGGAACATGTTCGGTACTTGAGTACAAGAATTTTTGTAAATTTGTAGAAGCTGGAAAAATACAAAAACTTTTTGTTATACTGAAAATCTTCCATTATGCCTTCCGAACCGCTTGCTGTTGTGCTAATCAGTGGTGGTATGGACTCTGCTGTGTGCACGGCAATAGCTCGTGTAGAGGGATACGGTATTGCCGCACTACACCTAAACTACGGGCAGCGAACTCAAGAACGTGAACTGCAAGCATTTCACGATATTGCTGAGTACTATTGTGCTCGGCATCGCCTTGTTGTCGATGTTTCGCACTTTGCCCTTATTGGTGGAAGTAGCTTGACCGACACAGCAATCCCTGTGGAACAAGCAAACATTGCTTCTACGGTCATCCCCACAAGCTATGTTCCTTTTCGTAATGCAAATATTCTTGCAATCGCTGTTTCTTGGGCAGAAGTGCTGGGTGCAATAGCAATATATATTGGGGCTGTGGAAGAAGATAGCAGTGGATATCCTGATTGCCGCAAGGAATTCTATGATGCATTCCAAAAAGTGATAGACTTGGGAACAAAACCCGAAACACACATTGCTATTTGCACACCTCTGATTACCTACACAAAGAAAGATATTGTTCAGCGTGGCAAAGAGCTTGGTGTACCGTTCCATATGACGTGGAGTTGCTACAAGCGTAATGACCGTGCGTGTGGCGAATGCGATTCTTGCGCCCTGCGACTACGCGGCTTTTATCAGGCCGGTCTCGAAGACCCTATCCCATATGCTTGTCGTCCGGTGTACACATGATGGAAAAAGCGCAAGAGCAACGCGCCTTCGCACCATTGAAGAGCGCCTGTGCCCCATATCTTAATCGTACACGGTAGAACATCTTCTGACGTATGAGACACGAAGAATGCATTGCGATTCTTGATTTTGGCTCTCAGTACACACAACTTATTGCACGCAAAGTTCGAGAATGCGGTGTCTACGCAGAATTGTATCCCTATACACTCAGCGAAGAACGCCTTGTATTCTTGCAACCAAAAGGCATTATTCTTTCAGGGGGTCCGTCGAGTGTTTATGCTGCTGATGCTCCCATGCCTGTGTTCGACATCGTGTCGTTTGCCGAGACATACGGCGTTCCTATTCTAGGGTTATGCTATGGTTTGCAGCTTATTGCACATACGCAAGGTGGCAGCGTTCATCAGGCGTCGAAGCGAGAATTTGGCTATGCTGCACTAGAAATTGTTGCTTCAAGTCCTTTGTGGAAAGGAGTACAATCGGGCTCGCAAGTTTGGATGTCCCATGGAGACGCTTTAACAGCACTGCCCTCAGGATTTGAAGTTATTGCAAAGACCGATAATGCTCCGTACTGTGCTATTCAAGACCTTAAGCGTAGGATTTTTGGCGTGCAGTTCCATCCAGAAGTGCATCACACAATAGACGGAAAGACCATGCTTGCCAATTTTCTATTTGAAGTATGTGGATGCACGGGAACGTGGAATGAAGGCACATTTGTTGAAGCGGCACTTCAAGAAGTTCGTGCGCAAGTAGGAAACGCTGGAGTACTATGTGCCCTGTCTGGTGGTGTGGATTCAACTGTTGCTGCCGTATTCTTGCATAAAGCTATTGGTAAGCAGCTGCACTGTATCCACATTGATAATGGTCTTATGCGTTCCAACGAAAGCCAGACCGTTGCTGAACTTTTCGGTACAACCTTCAACATTCCCATACAACTGGTTGATGCTTCTGAGCTATTTCTGCGGCGCTTGGAGGGCGTGGAAGATCCGGAACACAAACGCAAAGTCATTGGAACAACGTTCATTGAAGTGTTTGAGAGTGAAGCGAAAAAATTTCGTGATGTGGAGTTTCTTGCTCAGGGGACACTGTATCCTGATGTGATAGAGTCAGTATCCCAGAAGGGTCCTTCGGCGACAATTAAAACGCACCACAATGTTGGTGGCTTGCCAGAAACTATGAAACTGCGCTTAGTAGAGCCATTTCGCGAGCTGTTCAAAGATGAAGTTCGAGCTGTTGGGCGTATGCTAGGTGTGCCAGCATGGTTTATCGACCGCCATCCGTTTCCAGGTCCGGGCTTGGCTATTCGCATTCCGGGAGCGGTAACTCGTGCAAAGCTCAAGATATTGCGTCAGGCTGATGACATCTATCTCGAAGAAATTCGTCGAGCGGGACTCTATCACGAAATTTGGCAAGCTTTTGCTGTGCTGTTGCCCGTGCGAACTGTTGGCGTTATGGGTGATGAGCGCACATATGAGTACGTGTGTGCTCTGCGGGCAGTTACGAGTGTGGACGGTATGACTGCTGACTGGTTTCCTATGCCGCACGATATATTAGCGCGTATATCCAATCGTATCGTCAGTGAGGTTCGGGGTATTAACCGTGTTGTGTATGATATCTCGAGTAAGCCGCCTGCAACAATCGAGTGGGAATAACCTTTATGAGCTAGTGGTATGCTGTTTAGCATTGTTCTGACACTGATTTTGGTGTTTCTCAATGGCTTTTTTGTGGCGGCAGAGTTTGCTCTTGTCAAAGTGCGCATGTCGCAAATCGAGATGCGCATACAAGCGGGTAGTCGCATTGCTGCTGTTGCAAAGCACATTCTCGGAAATCTTGATTCATACTTATCTGCATCGCAGCTCGGTATTACTCTAGCAAGTCTAGCATTGGGATGGATTGGCGAGGATGTTGCTGCACAGCTTGTTATGGGGTTCGTGCATCTTCTTCATCTTCGTCTCGACGCAGAACTAGCGCACAGTATTGCCGGACCAATTGCCTTTGTAACAATTACAGCGCTACACATTATTCTTGGTGAGCAAGCGCCTAAGTGGTTTGCTATTCAGCGCCCTGAGGCAGTAACAATGAGTGTGGCGCTCCCAATGCGTGTGTTCTACGGCGTATTTAAGCCATGTATTGTTGGGTTGAACTATCTTTCTAATAAGTTTCTACGCATGCTGGGTATTGAGGCTACGCACGAAGAGGTACACAGTGCCGAGGAACTGCAATATCTGCTGAAGCGTGGTCAGGAGACAGGAGCGATTGAATCGTCGGAGCATGAACTTATTCAGAATGTGTTTACACTCAGCGAGCGCACAGCTCGGCAGATTATGGTTTCGCGCACACGTATGAGTGCTCTTGAAATTACAACACCTGTCCAGCAACTACTCGAGCGTGTCATAGAAGAAGGCTTTTCGCGCCTTCCTGTCTATAAAGATTCTCTCGATAATATCGTTGGTGTTGTATATACAAAAGACATTCTCACGATGGCGCAGCATCCGGAGCTTATTGTGCTCCAAGACATTGTCCGACCAGCATATTTTGTGCACGAGAGCAAGAGTATTCGCGAACTACTCCGAGAGTTCCAAAAGCGACGTATTCACATGGCAATCGTTATCGACGACTTCGGTGGCACGGCGGGCATGGTTACGTTAGAAGATATCCTCGAGGAGATTGTCGGAGATATTCAAGATGAATTTGACGAAGACCAAGCAACTGTCAACCGTGTTGATGACGGTGAGTTCGAAATTGCTGCTTCTACACTGATTACCGATGTCAATAAGCTACTTCCGAAGCCCCTCCCTGAAGATGAACGATATGAAACGCTGAGTGGATACATCAATGTACTTTTTGGCAAAATCCCCAATGAGAATGAGCTGCTTGTGGAGGGGGGATATATGTTTACCATACTCAAGCGCAATAAGCGTGCTGTAGAGCTTGTGCGCATTACCTACCTTGGCGAGGAAGTATCAAGTACCAACGTTAGTGAATCTGGTGATGTGTAAGTGGAAGAGCGAGGATATGGGAATGCAAAGAAGCATCTGAAAGAAGTCCCTAAGCGCTATCGTGAGATATGGGGGTATGAACCATATGAATGAGCTCTGCTTCGCTCATAATCTTGATACCAAGTTCTTGTGCTTTGCGTAGTTTAGAACCAGCTTCCTCGCCTGCCAGCAGGATATCTGTGTTCGTGCTCACCGCAGTAGCGACTTTGCCGCCGTGCCGTATAATGAATTCCTTTGCTTCACTACGTTTCATCGTGGGAAGTGTGCCAGTAATCACAACGGTCTTTCCATGCAGTGGAGTAAGTACCTTGCTCGCTGAGTGCTCGTGCTGCATGGTAATTCCCTGAGCTGTGAGAACTTCAATCATTTGATGATTTGCTGGCTGTTGAAACCATGCAAGAATAGCATGTGCTGTGCGCTTGCCGATACCAAAAACCTGCATAAGCTCCTCCTGCGAAGCACTCATCAGGCGTTGCATCGATCCGAAGTGTTCGGCCAGAATCCTTGCTGTTTCTTCGCCAACAAATCGTATTCCTAGGCCGTAGAGAACATGTGATAGTGGGCGTTGTTTGCTCTCCTCGATGCTACGTAGAAGATTCTCAACACGTTTATGACCCCAGCGCTCAAGCTCTACAAGGCGCTCCTGATATTCGTGCAGACGGTAGAGATCGGGAATGGTAGTAATGTAGCCTGCACCGACAAGCTGATCAACAACCTTTTCTCCTAGTCCTGCAATATCCA
>JANWZB010000100.1:0-1169 GCA_025055035.1 Candidatus Kapaibacterium sp. | reverse complement strand
CTTTGCGAGAAGCCCAATGTTCGATGCGTCCGCGGATTTGAAACGGGCATGCAGCGAACTCACAATAATAGGCTGCTGTTCCTTCGTAACGTTGCAGAGGCTGATGATATGAGCAAGGGCATGTGCGTGGAAAAGCAAATGGCACGCTTTCTAGTGGCCGATGCTCGAGAAGGATGCCACTGACTTTGGGAATAACATCGCCTCCTTTTTCCACAACAACGATATCCCCAGAGCGGATATCCAAGCTAGCGATGTAGTCGGCATTATGAAGAGTTGCACGGCTAATAAGCGAACCTGCAAGCCGGATAGGTTCAAGCTCAGCGACGGGTGTTGCTACGCCTGTTCGTCCAATTTGTATGCTGATTCCACACAAGCGGGTGCGAGCTTTTTGAGCTTCATACTTGTATGCAAATGCCCAGCGTGGAAAGCGTCCTACTGCGCCAAGTTTTTGCTGCTGCTGTATGCTATTGACTTTAATAACAACGCCATCGGTTTGGAAAGGGAGAGCCTCTCGACGGTATTGCCATTCATCAATGAAAGCGTAGACGTCATCGAGTGTTGGACAAAGTCGAGAAGAATGCGTGGTAGGAAAACCCATCTGGTGCAGAAGGTGCATTGCTTCAGCCTGTGAAGCAATAGTGCTGTTGTCGTCTGGAGCAAGAAAGTATGCGGCAAATTGAAGGGGGCGTTTACGCACTTCTCGTGGGTCTTGAAGTTTGAGCGTTCCGGCAGTGAGATTGCGTGGATTAGCGTAGAGCTTTTCTCCGGCAGCCTCACGTTCTTCGTTGATGCGAAGAAAATCGTCTTTCAGCAGAAACACTTCGCCGCGCACTTCAAAATCGCGTAGCAGCACACCATCACGTGTACTGACAGCATGAACCCGGAGTGGAATGCTTGAGAGTGTGCGAATGTTTGCTGTAATATCGTCGCCTTGCATGCCATCGCCGCGTGTTACACCAAGTGTCAGCGCACAGCTAGTATACCGTAAGCTTAAGGCAACACCATCGTACTTCAAGTCACACCAATACTCATAAGGCTCTCCATTGAGTGCTTCACGAACGCGCCGGTCAAAATCCTGCACTTCTTCATGACTATAGGTGTTTTGCAGCGAAAGCATTGGGCGGATGTGCTGGACAGTGCGAAACTCTTTGATAGGCTTACCACTTACT